>CAJMRZ010000007.1 GCA_905215945.1 uncultured bacterium
CCGCCGTACCCCTTCGAGCCCATCCAGATGACGCTCATTAACTTCTTCTGCATCGGCGCGCCGGGCTTTGTGTTGGGCCTGGAGCCCAACAATGCTCGCGTGAAGGGTGCGTTTTTGACCAACGTACTCAAGCGTGCACTGCCGGCGTCGATTGCGGTCATTTTGGCTGCGGCGCTCGATATCTTTGTGGCGCGCGTGTTTGGCTTTAGCCAGCTCACGCTGTCTACGATGTGCCTGCTTACGTCGTGCGCGGCGAGCGTCAGTCTGATCTGGCGCATCTCGCAGCCTCTCACGCCCTTGCGTGTGGTGCTCTTTGTGTTTGTAGTCGCCGGCATCCTGGTGGGCGTTATCGGATTCCCGGAGCTGCTGTCCATTGCCAACCTGTCGATGGGCCAGATGGTTATCTTGGCTGTCATCGTGGTCTTTACCTGCTCGGTGTTCTTTAAGCTCGCCACGATGATGGATTCGCTCAAGCCGCGTCGTCGTCATGCCGCAACTGGTTTTGGCCGCGGCGTGCGCGTCCGCCTGGGTCGCGGTGGCGGCAAGGTGAGCTCGACGGGTTCGACGGCCGAGCGTTTTGCCAAGCGCTTCGCCGCCGACATGGCGCAGCGCCGCGAAGATCGCACCGTTCGCGAGGCCGAGGCCCGCGCGCTCGAGGGCGTGACCCAGGCCCAGCCCAAGAAAAAGAGGAGTGCCGGAGCCAAGCGCTCTCGCGTGACCAAGTCCGCCCAAGGCATCAAAGTCTCGATGCCAAGCAAAAAGAAGAAGTAACTACGCGCTCTGCCGATGTTGAATTGGTGCCTTGCTCCTGTGGGGTCGTGGCGATGTTATGCTCTAACCTCGATTGTTTGAATTGCTTCGAAAAGAGGATGCCGTGATCTGCCCGCATTGCCTTAAGACTATCGAGGACGGCGCCTCGTTCTGCCCCTACTGCAACGCCTATGTGGGTCCGGGCGATGGCCCCGAGCACACTGAGTTCGTGTTCTGTGAGGGCTGCGGTGCCCGTCTTTCTCCGCACGATCGTACGTGTCCCAAATGCGGACGCCCCGCTCCGGGTATCCTCTCCGAGGACGCGGCCGCATCCGACCTGGCAGCGGGCCGCACGGCGGGCTTTCCGCGCCTAACGCAAGAGCAGATCGATACCGAGGTGCCGCATGCGCCGACCTCTGCCGCTGCGGTGCTTTCGGACGCCGCTGACCCCAATGAGACCTGCGTGCTGCCGGCTTTCGATAAGGATTTCGGTATCCCCAAGGTCGATATTCCCACGCCCGTTTCCCTGCATGACGATGCTCAAAAAGCCAAGCGCAAGGTGCATTCCGACGAGGACGCCTATCACAAGCACAAGCGTCATATCCCCAAGCCGCTCATCGTCATCGCGGTCCTTGCCGTCGTTTGCGGCGGTGCCTATTGGTTCGTGACGACCGATCCCATGGGTGTCATGCCTGGCTTCTACGACCAGTTTGGCCAAGCTGCACAAACCACCTTCCCCACGCGCCAAAAAGGCGAGGCGACTGAGGACGATACCAAGCAAGACGATTCTGCCGAGGTGGTCCAGGAAGAAACCGTGCTCACCGATGATCAGCTCTATACCAGGCTCGACGGTCTGTATCAGACCATCGTGTCCTACGGTGACGAGGACCAGATCGGCGAGGTCATCGATTCCTTTAACAACGGCTATCTCCGAACGCCGCTGTCCACCCGTCAGGAGCTGTCGCAGAGTGCCTACGCCCTGCGTGACCAGATTAAAAAGACGCAAGATGAGCTCAGCAACCTTAAGTACCAGGACGATACGGTCTATGCGGACGACATTGCCCACTTAAAGCAGCTTGCCGAGTGGATGTATGAGCGCGTCGACGTGATCTGCCAGAGTTGGGACATCTCGCTGGCCATTCCCGATGGCGAGTCGATGAGTTCTCACCAAAGCGAGATCCTGGCGCCCATCGCTCAGAGTGGCAACAGCGCGCTTAATCAGTACGACGCCAACGTGGGCTCCTGGAAGCCGCAGCAGCGTTCCTAAAATTAGTTCGCCATAGTCGGCATAACCTACGTGCGCAATTGATGTAAGCGCATGCTTATTGCTACAATTCGTACAAATATGCTTTAAACGCACGAGGAAGGAACCACATGTTTGGTTTTAAGAAAGAGCTCTACACGCCCGAGTATCAGCTTGCCGGCGACGAGTGCGCCGTTATCGAGACGTCGAAGGGTACCATCAAGGTCAAGTTTGACGGCGAGGGCGCTCCCATTCATGTCGCGAACTTCTGCGAGCTTTCTACGATGGGCTTCTATGATGGCCTTAAGTTCCATCGCTATGTGCCCGGTTTTGTCATCCAGGGCGGCGACCCCAATACCCGCGATATGTCCGGCGCCGACGTCGCCGCTGGTCTTGAGGGCCCCGACGGCATGCCCGGTACCGGTGGCCCCGGCTACTGCATCAAGGGCGAGTTTGCCACCAATCCGCGCAACAGCCATGTCGATGGTGCCCTTGCCATGGCACGCTCCATGGACCCCGATTCCGCGGGTTCGCAGTTCTACTTCTGCCTGGGCGCCCAGCATAACCTCGATTCCGGTTACACCGTCTTTGGTACCACGGTCGAGGGTCTCGATGTGATTTCGCAGCTGCGTGCCGGCGACGAGATCGTCCATGTCGAGATCGTTCACGAGTAAAGGGGACTTCCTTGAATAGCCAGCTGATCCAACAGGGCCGCGCCGCTTACCGCGCGGGTGATTTTTCCGCTGCAGCCCAGATGCTTGGGGCGGCAAAGACTCCCGATGAGATTATGGGCGAGGCCGATCACCTCCGTGGCAACGCCTTGATGCACCTGGGCATGTATGCCGAGGCCGCCGAGGCCTATGCCGCCGCCCTCAACGACGGTACCTACGGCAAGCGCGGCGCGCTGCTCACCAACCGCGGCAAGGCGCTCGCCGCCGTGGGCGACTACACGACGGCCGCCCAGGCGTTCTCTGCCGCTACGCAGGATGCTTCCTATGCCACGCCGTTCAAGGCCTATCTGGGCCTGGGTAACGCGCTGTTCCAGTCAGGCGACTATGCCAACGCGGGTACTGCCTTCCGTCAGGCTGCCATCGACGGCGCCAATCCGGCTCCTGCCGCCGCACTGGGCGAGCTTGGTCGTTGCTTCATTAAGCTCGGCCGTCCGGCGGATGCCGTGGAGACCTACCGCACGGCTATCGACTTTGCCGGCCCCCGCGACGACACGCGTGCGCTCAACGCCGGCATGGGTCAGGCACTTTCTGCCGCCGGCCGCCCCTCCGACGCACTCGACGCCTTTAACGCCGCTACTGCCGATGGCATCTACCAGCTCACCTCCGAGCAGGCCGATGAGCTTGCCCGCGTGCATGATTCGCTTGCCGCGCTGTCTGCCCAGACGGCTATGGCCACGGCTCCGGCGCCCGCGATGGACGCTCCTGCCGTCGATCCGCTCGATCCTACGGGCGCGACCGGTCAGTTTATGCCCGATCCCTCGGACACCGGCTTCTTTACGCTGTCCGAGTCCGAGATGGTCCAGCAGGACCGTCAGGATCGTAAGCAGGCCAAGGTCCGTCGTCGCCATCGCCACACGGGTCTCAAGGTCTTCATCGTGCTGCTTCTGCTCATTTTGATTGCTGCGGGCGGTCTGGGCTTTGCCTACACGCGCGGCTTTGGCTTCCCCTCGCAGGAGTCGGTTATCACCGATCTGTTCCAGGCTGCCGGCGACGGTGACACCGCAAAGGCCGAGTCTTGCCTGGCCTCGAGCCTGTCCGAGGACGCCAAGTCGATGATCATCTCCTCGATTCCGCAGGGCGCCACCGTGTCCGTCGAGGGCATGGATCAGTCCATGACCGAGACGACCGCTAAGGTGAAGGCATCGCTGTCCAAGGGCGGCGAGCAGGAGTACACCGTCAAATTCGTGCGCTCCGACAACCATATCGGCTGGGCCGTTTCCTCGCTCGATATGGATTTCTCGGCTGCTGACAACCAGTAGTGACCTTATGGGATTTAGCTTTGCCCGGCGCTTCACCGCAAGTGAGGTGCCGGGCTTGCGCTAGTATGATGAGCTAGTAGTTTTCCAGCAATCATCCAACACATCAGGAGTTGCGTTGTTTTCTTTGATGGATATGTTCTTCGGTAGCTATGCGGGCGATCTTGCCATCGACCTCGGCACCGCAAATACGCTTGTCTCCGTGCGCGGCAAGGGCATCGTCATTCGCGAGCCCTCTGTTGTCGCCATCGACAAGAACGACGAGCGCATCCTGGCGGTCGGTATCGAGGCAAAGCGCATGCTCGGCCGTACGCCCGGCAACATCGTGGCCGTTCGTCCCCTGAAGGACGGCGTCATCGCCGACTTCGATGTTACCGAGGCCATGCTTCGCTACTTTATCGACAAGGCGTCCGAGAAGCGCTATCCGTGGACCCCGCGTCCGCGCGTTGTCGTCTGCGTTCCTTCCGGCGTCACGTCGGTCGAGAAGCGAGCTGTCTTTGAGGCCACGATCCAGGCCGGTGCCCGCCAGGCCTATCTGATCGAAGAGCCTATGGCCGCCGCTATCGGCGCCGACCTGCCCGTCGAGGAACCCACCGGCTCCATGGTCATCGACATCGGTGGCGGTACCACCGAGGTCGCTGTTATCGCTATGGGCGGCATCGTCGTCTCGCAGTCCATCCGTATTGCCGGTGACGAGTTCGACCAGGCCATCCTCACGCACGTTCGCGATGCCTACAACCTGGCCATCGGCGAGCGTACGGCAGAGGACATCAAGATCAAGGTCGGTTCCGCCGTGCCGCTCAAGGACGAGCTCGACGTCGAGGTCAACGGCCGCGACGTGATCACCGGTCTGCCCAAGACCGTGCGCATCGAGAGCGAGGAGATTCGTCGCGCGCTCAACAAGCCGCTCGACGAGATGGCCAAGGCCGTCAAGGACGCACTCGACGCTACGCCTCCCGATCTTGCCTCGGACCTTATGTACTACGGCATTTTGCTGACCGGTGGCGGTGCGCTGCTGCGCGGTCTCGACGTGCGCCTGCGCGATGAGACCGGTGTTTCGGTCAACGTCAGCCCCACGGCGCTCGATAATGTCGTTAACGGCTGCGCCCGCGTGCTCGAGGCCAATGCGTTTGATGGCGGCTTCGTCCAGACCAATGCTTAATTTCCAAAAGGTGGATTCCATTTGGCACGATCTTCGGGTTTCTCCACAAATCTGAATACCAAGCGACAATCAACGGGTATGCGCCCGTTGATTGTTTTCAGCCTGATTTCGGTGTTGCTGCTCACGTTTTACATCCGCGAGGGCGAGGCAGGACCGATTCATGCCGTGCGTTCGGGCGTAACGACGATTACCTCTCCGGTGCGCTTTGTGGGCTCGGCTGTGGCGGCTCCCTTCAATGCGATTGGCAACGTGTTCTCTAACCTAACGGCGTCGCAGGACACGCTCGACGAGCTCAAGAAGCAAAATGAGGAGCTGACCTCTAAGGTCGCCGAGCTTTCTGAGGCTCAAAAGACCGCTGAGCGTCTGGAGGGGCTGGTCGGCCTGCAGTCGACCTACAACCTCAAATCGACCGCAGCTCGTATCGTTGGTGCCTCGGGCGATGCCTGGACCTCGACCGTCACGATTGATAAGGGTTCTGCCGACGGGCTTACCATCAACATGCCTGTGACGAGTTCGGCCGGTGTTATCGGCCAGATCATCGAAGTCTCGGCCAAAACGTCCACCGTGCGCCTGATTGGCGACGAGAACTCCGGCGTATCCGCCATGGTGCAGGACACGCGCGCCCAGGGCATGCTGCAGGGTCAGGCTGACGGCACGCTGCGTCTTGAGTACGTGAGCGTCGACTCCGATGTTAAGGTTGGCGACATCATCGTGACCTCGGGCATCGGTGGCGTGTTCCCCAAGGGTCTACCGCTCGGCACCGTCTCGTCGGTTGAGAAATCGGCAAACGACGTGTACTACACCATTGTGGTGCGCGCTCAGACCACGGCCGAGAACAACGAGGAAGTGCTGGTCATCACCTCGCTGACCGACGAACAATCGGCCTCGGATGAGGACGTGAGTACGGCCAACAGCACGCCGCAGGGAACGTCGCGCGACGCTGCGACCAAGACGAAGGACGAGAGTTCGGATGACAGTTCCGACACGTCCGAGACGACCGATTCTGGCTCGAGCGAATAGGGGGCATGTCCATGGATCTACACGAGCAGGGGATGAGCTCCCGTACGTTTGTGATCGCCGCCATCGTGTGTGTGCTGCTGCAGGCAGGCCTGGCACCGCAGATCTCCATTGCGGGCGGTCGCGTCAACTTCATGATTATCCTGGTGTGCCTAAGCGTGTTCTCGGGCGACCCGACCCGTGCCGTCGTGTGCGGTTTTTGCAGCGGCTTGTTTTATGACCTGTCCGCTGCCGTGCCGGTGGGCGTTATGTCGCTCCTGCTGACCGTGGGCTCTTTTGCCCTGGTGCACAGCGCCGTCGGTCAGACGGGCGGTACCCCGAGTGCGCGCGGCATCACCGTGGGCGCCTTTGCGCTCGTCATTAATGTGATCTACAGCATCATCTTGCTGTTTATGGGTTTGGAGACGAGCTTTGTCGTGGCGATCTTCGGCCATGCGCTGCCGTCCTCGATCCTGACGGGTCTGGTTGCCATTCCGTTTTTGATGTCCGGCGTCGTGCCGCAGTCCGGCTATGGATTCTCCGCACGTGGCGGACGCCAGACGGGTATGCGCTTTAAGCCCAAGACCCGTAAGCTCAAATAGGGGAGGCCCGTAGATGTCTTCCCAGATGACGGTTATTATCGCCGGTATCGTGCTGGTTGTGGCCATCGTGGTCGCGTTGGTCATCATGCGTCGTGGCGATTCCCGTTTTACCTACGATACGCAGCATGGAACGGCCCCGCGCGCCACCGAGGGCGAGGGCAATACCGCGGCGACCGCCTTTAAGGGCCGCTTTTCCATCCTCACCACGGGTGTGGGCGCGATGTTTGCGGCACTTGCCGTCAAGCTGTGGGGCATGCAGATGGTCTCGTCGGACTATTACGAGAAGCAGGCCAATAGTAATCAGACTCGCACCGTTACCACACCCGCTGTGCGCGGCCGCATCCTCGACCGCAATGGCGTGGCGCTTGTCCAGAACCGTCCCTCACTTGCTGTCGTGGCCTACCGCGACCTTGCCGAGGATGAGGTTCTGGTTCGCCATCTTGCCAACGTGCTTGGAATGCCTTATGTGGCGGTCCTTCGCAATATTCAGGACAATACAGAGGGCGCTCAGAGCCTGCATACCATCGCGACGGACGTCCGTCGCTCCACGGTTGCCTATATTCAGGAGCATGCCGGCGAGTTCCCGGGCGTCAAGATTGCCGAGCGTACCGAGCGCCAGTATCCATATGGCGAGACGGCATGCCATATCTTGGGCTATACCGGCACCATTACCTCCGAGCAGCTCGAGGCCCAGAATAAGAAAACCTCTGGCGATGATGATGCTTCTGCTGGCAAGATTACGTACCAGTCGGGCGATATCGTGGGCCAGGCGGGCGTTGAGAGCTACTACGAAAACCTGCTGCAGGGTATTCGTGGTGAGCAGACCGTCAAGGTCGATGCCTCGGGCAATGTGACCGGTCAGGCCGGCGCCGTGCCCGCGAAGGCCGGCTCTGACATTAAGCTCACGCTCGACCTTAAGATCCAGCAGGCCTGCGAGACGGCGCTGGCGAGCGCTATCGAGCTTGCCAAGACCACTGGCTACAGCAATGCCGGCAACGGCGCTGTGGTGTGTCTCGATCCCAACAATGGCGAGATCCTGGGCATGGCGAGCCAGCCCAAGTTCGATCCGTCCGTCTTTATTGGCGGCGTCTCAAATGACGTGTGGACCGAGCTCAATGATGACAAGGGTTCGCACCCGCTGCTCAACCGCGCCATTAGCGGACAGTACATGTCGGCCTCGACCATCAAGCCGCTCTCGGCGCTGGCCGGTCTTGAGTTTGGAACCTACACGTCGGGGCAGACGACCAACTGCACGGGCTATTGGACGGGCCTGGGCAAGGCTTGGGGCAAGCGCTGCTGGCTGACGTCTGGCCACGGCACCATGACGCTGCAGTCGGGTATTGCCAACTCGTGCGACCCTGTCTTCTACGACATGGGCAAGGCGTTCTTTTATGACGAGCAACATCCCGAGGGTCTGCAGGAGGTCTTTCGTCGCTGGGGTCTAGGCAAGACCTGCGGTATCGATCTGCCGAGTGAGGGCGCGGGCCGTATTCCCGATGCCGAGTGGAAAGAGTCGTACTTCACCGACGCCTCTGCCGAGGACCGCAAGTGGAATGCCGGCGATATGACCAACATTGCCATCGGCCAGGGTGACATCCTGGTGACGCCCCTGCAGATGGCGTGTGCCTATATGGGTCTTGCCAACGGCGGCAAACAGTACGTGCCTCACGTGTTTTTGTCTGCCGTGTCGCGCGATGGCGACGGCGATGCCTATAAGTACAACGGCAAGGGCAAGAAGAAGCGCCTGGAGGCCAAGATCAACAGCGATTCGGATTTGGCTCTTGTTCGCAACGGCATGCACGACGTGATTTACACGGCATCGACGTCCCTGGCGGCTCACTTTGGCACCCTGACGCCGCAGGTATACGGCAAGTCGGGCACGGGCGAGAAAAGTGGCGAGGATGAATACGCGTGGTTCTGCGCCTATGCACCGGCCGATGACCCCAAGTATGTCATCGCTACCGTCCTGGAGCAGGGCGGCGGTGGCTCAGATACCGCGATGCATGTCGTGCGCGACGTGCTCGGCGTGATTTATGACGAGCCCGATACCTCTTCGGCTTCGGGCGATTCTTCGGTTCGATAGGAGGTTGCGATGGATTTTTCTCCGGCGGATCTGTTCCGTTCAACCAAGACCGGCTCTCGCAGCAGCCTGGACCGTGTCAACAAGCAACTTTCGGCCTCGCGCGGCACGTTTCGCCAAAAGGTGCATATCGGTGTGCTCGTGGCTACTGTGGCGCTCGTCGCCTACGGTGCCATCATCATCTGGTCGGCTTCGCAGTTTAAGGCCGATGCCTCGTTCTCACGCCATCTGCTGGGAATTGGCATCGGAGCGGTGCTGGCGGTGCTGGTACCGACCTGCGCGGTATTTCCAATTTCTCGACGGCGTTGCTCGTCATCGACCTGATCGTGATTTTCTCGCCCAAGATTCCGGGTCTGTCCTATACGGGCGGTCTGGGCATGACGGGCTGGATCAAGATTCCCGGTATCGGCTTGACATTCCAGCCGGTTGAGCTTGCCAAGCTCATCACCATCTTCTTTATTGCTACGCTTGGCTCGCAGTATAACGGTCGCATCGATACCGTTCGCGACTACGTCAAGCTCTGCGGCATGCTGTCCATTCCGTTTTTGGCCGTCGTTGCCATGGGCGACCTGGGCTCGGGCCTGGTCGTGCTTGTTTCGGGCGCCATCGTCATTTGTATGAGCGGTGCACGCCGCGAATGGGTGCTGTCGACCCTGGCCCTGCTCGTGGGCCTGGTGGCCCTCGTCCTTGCGCTCGATTCGGTCTTTGATTCGTTGCTCGGCCATGATGTGCTCATCAAGCAGTATCAGATGAACCGTCTGACGGTCTTTATCGACCCCGATAATGCCGATTCGGACGATGCCTACAACCTGCAGCAGTCGCTTATCGCCGTTGGCTCGGGCGGCTTCTTTGGTAAGGGTTTGGGCCATGCGACGCAGTCGGCCGGCGGCTTTCTGCCTGAGTTCCACACCGACTTCGTCTTCGCCTTCCTGTCCGAGACCTTTGGCTTTTGCGGTTCCTTTTTGCTCCTGTGCCTCTACGTGCTGCTGATCTTTTCGACGATTCGCGTCGCCTTTAAGTGCGAGTCCCTGTTTTTGCGTCTTTCGTGTGTTGGCATCGTTGGCATGTGGGCGTTCCAGACCTTCGAAAACATCGGCATGTGCATCGGCATGATGCCGATTACCGGTATTCCGCTACCGTTTATTAGCTTCGGTTCGTCTTCGATGATGATTCAGCTGCTGACGGTGGGTATCGTACAATCCATATGGCGGCATCGTTCGGGCGCCGCGTAACCGCTGGAGGGGTTTGCTATGAAAATTCCCGTAGATAAGCTGACCCGCGCTTTTAAGATGGGCGCGTCCGTTAAGAAGGATTCCGATACGCCGGTGCGCGTCTCGGTCTATCTGGATTCGTCCGCCTCGCGCTTTCTGGCCGAGACGGTGCGTGACGCCTTTGTGCCGCAGACGACCTCGGGCATTGTGCGCGTCGAGCGTCTGGGGGAGGAGCGAATTGCCCCAAAGACCGATACCGATGTGGTGCTGGTGCTCTCGTGTGGTTCCGACCGCTTGGAGAGTGCCGTGCAGGAGCTCGTGATCGCCGGCGCGCCCGTGTGCGTGCTTGCCGAGTCTGCTGTGGAGGTGCCGTTTATCGAGGAGTCCACGCCCATGCTCGGCGTGGTAGCGGCAACCGATAAGACGTATCTGCTCGAGACGCTTGCCCGCTGGATTCTCGATCGCACCGACAAGGAAACGGCTTTTGCGGCGAACTTTGCCTTCATGCGCATCGCGGTCGCCAATCGTATCATCACCTCGTGCGCGCTCACCAATATGGCGACCGGTGCGCTGGCGTTTTTGCCGGGCGCCGATTATCCCGTTATGGCGCTGGCACAGGTGGGCATGCTCTTTGAGCTCGCTGCCGTCTTTGGACGCGGCATTAAGCCTGAGCGCGGCTACGAGGTCGCGGGCGTGCTTACCGGCGGTCTTGTGATCCGAGCGGTCACCCGCGCACTTGTCAAGCAGACGCCGCATATTGGGTTTGCCGTCAAGGCGCTCACTGCTGCCGCGGGCACCTATGGCATGGGCCGTGCGCTCGTTTCGCTCTACGAGCGCGATGTCGACTACAGCCGTGCCAACGAGGTGGTCACTGCCACGTTCTCCCGCGTTCGCGATCTGGTGACCACGGTCGCGGGCGCTACCCGTCCTATGGCGTCCTATCAGGACGCATCAGATCTCGCTGCTTAGGGGTTTTCCGTTGCGCGTTGCATACCAAGACTGTTTTCATTTAATTGAGCCGCTGCTCGCCAAGGTCGAGAAACCGAGCCGCTATATCGATCACGAGTGGGGCACGCTTTCCAAAGCCGATGCCGACTACCGTTGCTGCCTGATCTACCCGGATGTGTACGAGGTCGGTCTGCCCAACCAGGGCATCGCCATCCTCTACAACATCCTTAACCAGGCCGAGGGCATCTCCTGCGAGCGTGGCTATGTGCCGTGGCCCGATATGGGTGACGCCATGCGCGAGGCGGGCATTCCGCTGCTCTCGCTCGAGGGTGCAGCGCCGGTCGCTTCGTTTGATATCGTTGGTCTGCATGTGCCGCACGAGATGGCGGTGACGAACTTCCTCGAGGCACTCGACCTCGCTGGCATTCCGCTGTTAGCGGCCGACCGAGGCGAAGACGACCCCATCATCATCGCCGGCGGCCCCTCGGTGTACAACCCCGAGCCGTACGCGGCTTTCTTCGATGCCATCCTCATCGGCGAGGGCGAGGAATCGCTGCTCGAGACCTGTCAGCTGCATCGCCGCCTGCGTGACGAAGGGGTCCCGCGCGCGCAGATTGTTGAGCAGCTTGCATCCATTGCCGGCAACTACGTGCCGTCGCTCTATGAGGTTCGTCACGACGAGCCCTGCTCGCCGCATGGCTACACCGTGCCGCGTGAGGGCAAGGATGCGCCGACCGTGGTCTACAAGCGTGTCGTCGAGGATTTCGGCGCCACGAATCCGCTGTCGCAGTCGTGCGTACCCTATGCGCAGCTGGTCCACGACCGCCTGTCTATCGAGATTCTGCGCGGCTGCGCCCGCGGCTGTCGTTTTTGCCAGGCCGGCATGACGTATCGCCCGGTGCGCGAGCGCTCGGCCGACCAGATCGTCTCGTCGGTGATTCAGGGTCTGGAAAAGACCGGCTATGACGAGGTGTCGCTGACCTCGCTCTCCACGACCGACCACTCCTGCATTCGCGACGTGCTCGGCAGGCTCAACCGTCGCCTGGAGGATACGGGCATTCGCGTGTCTATTCCGTCGCAGCGCCTGGATTCGTTTGGCGTGGATATGGCCGAGTCGGTCGCCGGCGAAAAGAAGGGCGGCCTGACGTTCGCGCCCGAGGCCGGCAGCCAGCGCATGCGCGACATCATTAACAAGAACGTGACCGAGGAGGACCTGGACCGTGCGGCCAAGGCGGCCTTCGAGGCCGGCTGGAACCGCATGAAGCTCTACTTTATGATGGGCCTTCCCGGCGAGCGCGACGAGGACATCGTGGCCATCGCCAATCTGGCCGATCACGTGCTGGAGCTCGGTCGTTCCGTGGTGCCCAAGGCTCGTCGCGGCTCGATCTCGGTGTCCATCTCGGTTTCGGTCTTTATCCCCAAGGCTGCCACGCCGTTCCAATGGTGCCCGCAGCTCGACTACGACGACGTCAAGCGTCGCCAGAAGCTGCTTATCACGAGCGTTCGCAACCGTGCCGTTCGCGTGCATTACCACGATGCCGAGACCTCGCTCATCGAGGCCGCGCTGTCCCGCGCCGGTCGTGACATGACGCCCGTCATCATCGATGCTTGGCGCTCGGGCTCTCGCTTTGACGCCTGGGTAGAGCATTTCTCGCTCGATAACTGGAAGGAAGCTGCTGCCAAAAACGGCATCGACCTCAATGAGCTCGTACACCTGCCCTACGAGTTGGATTGGCGCCTGCCGTGGGAGCATGTGAGCCCCGGTTGCACGCGCGGCTTCCTCGAGCGCGAGTACCGTCGCTCGCTCGAGGGCGTCACGACTCCCGACTGCACCCGTACGTCGTGCACCGGCTGCGGGATCTGCCCCACGCTCCACGCCAAGAATGTATTGATGGGTGATCGCGCATGAGTGAGCGCCTGACCGACAACCCCTCGCTCTTTAGGCTTCGTGTTCGCTATGGCAAGCGCGATCGCCTTAAGTACCTGGGCCATCTCGAAGTAATCCATACCATTGAGCGCATCGTGCGCCGTGCGGGACTTCCCTATGCCGTCACGCAGGGCTTCTCCCCGCACATGCGCGTGGGCTTCTCTTCGGCGCTACCGGTGGGTACGTCATCGACCTGCGAGTGGTATGACCTGTTTATGACCGAGTTCGTGGCGCTCGACGAGGCGTTTGGGCGCCTGGCTGCGGCGTCTCCGGCCGATCTGGCGCCCATCGAGGCGGCGTACATCGACGTGCACACGCCGGCGTTGACGGCGCAGCTCACGCGCTTGTCGTATCGCATCGACCTGCACTTGGATTCCGAGGCGCCCGTAAGCGCCGACGAGGTGCGTCGTGCGATCGACACGCTGCGCGCGGGCCACGGCATCGACTACGCGCGCGGCAAAAAGAGCAAGCGCTTGGATTTGGATCACACGCTCGTGGGCTATGAGCTCACGGCGGGGGAGCGCCCGGACCATTTGGTGCTCATGCTCGACACCCATGCCGACAACGAGGGCTCCATGCGTCCGGAAATTTTGCTTTCCGCTGCTGATGTTTTGTTGCAGGGCTTGACCCCGGGCGTGGATGCACCTATTGTTTCCACCGGTATGCAAGACCTCGTGACCATCTGCTCCTACGATGTCGAGCGTCAGAATCAAGCATGCGAGGACGACGAGGGCCGACTCGTCAGCCCCATACCTGTGCGAACTTGTGGATTTGCTCCACATACTCGTTGACGGGGGTATTTTCGCCTGCTACTATATTCGGCTGTTGCACTAACTGATGCATGAAGGGCAAGTAAACATGTACGCAATCGTTAACACGGGCGGCAAGCAGTACAAGGTCGCCACCGACGATGTCATCACCGTCGAGAAGATCGAGGGCAATGAGGGCGACAAGGTCACCCTGCCGGTTATCTTCCTCAACGATGGTAAGAAGATCGTCACCGATCCCGACAAGCTGGCCAAGGCCAAGGTTACCGCTCAGATCGTTGAGCAGTTCAAGGGCGAGAAGCAGCTGGTCTTCAAGTTCCACAAGCGCAAGCGCTATCGTCGTCTGAAGGGTCACCGTCAGCAGCTCACCAAGCTGAAGATTGTGAAGGTTCAGGCTACCTCCCGCGCCAAGAAGGCTGTCAAGGCAGAGGCTGAGGCTGTTGCCGAGGCTCCCGTCGCCGAGTAGATTACACTCGTAACGAAAGAGTAGGTATACACAATGGCACACAAAAAAGGACTCGGTTCCTCCCGTAATGGCCGTGACTCCCGCGGTCAGCGCCTTGGCACGAAGCGCTATGCCGGCCAGACGGTAACCACGGGCACGATTCTCGTCCGTCAGCACGGCACGCACATCCACCCGGGTGAGAACGTTGGCCGTGGTAAGGACGACACGCTGTTCGCGCTGGTCGACGGTACCGTTGAGTTCCACAAGGGTATCAAGCACAGGGTCAGCGTACGCCCGCTCGCGAACGCGTAATTCACCCTTCATAGAGCACATATGTGGGAGGCACTTGAGTTTTAGGATTCAAGGGTCTCCCTCTTTTTGTAGGAGGCGATTCTGTTGTCACAGTTCACCGATATCAGCCGCATTAACGTGTGCGGCGGCGACGGCGGAGCCGGATGCATGTCGTTTAGGCGCGAGGCATTTGTCCCCAAGGGCGGCCCCGATGGCGGCGACGGCGGTCGTGGCGGCAATGTCGTCATCCAGGCCGATGCTCAGCTGTCTTCGTTGATCGATTACCGCTTTAAGCATCACTTCCGCGCCGAGCGCGGCACGCACGGGCAGGGTGCCCGTCGCAACGGTAAAAGCGGCGAGGATCTGATCCTGAAGGTTCCCATGGGTACCGTGGTACGCGAGCTCGACCCCGAGACGCAGGCCCCGATGTTCGAGATTGCCGACCTCGTACACGATGGCGAGCGCGTAGTCGTGGCGCCCGGCGGTGCCGGTGGTCTGGGCAATACCCACTTTGTGACGTCGGTGCGCCGTGCGCCCGCGTTCGCCCAGCTGGGCGAACCGGCCGAGGAGCACTGGATTGAGCTTGAGATGAAGCTCATGGCCGATGCCGCACTCGTGGGCTTTCCCTCGGTGGGTAAGTCATCGCTCATTGCGCGCATGAGTGCCGCCCGCCCCAAGATTGCTGACTACCCGTTTACCACGCTCGTGCCGAACCTCGGCATGGTGCGTGCCGGCGAATATTCTTACGTCGTTGCCGACGTCCCCGGTCTTATCGAGGGCGCGAGCGAGGGCAAGGGCTTGGGTCACCAGTTCCTGCGCCACATTGAGCGTACGGCCCTGATTATGCACGTCGTCGACATGACGGGTGGTTTTGAGGATCGCGATCCGGTCGAGGATTACCACATCATCAACCGTGAGCTCGAGCAGTATGGCGCCGAGCTTTCGGAGCGTCCGCAGATCGTCGTTGCCAACAAGTGCGATGCGCCGGGCACGGCCGATAAGATTGCCGACCTCAAGCGCGCAGCGCTCGACGATGGACATATGTTCTTTGCCGTGTCTGCTGTTACGGGCGCCGGCCTCAACACGCTGATGCTTGCCGTGGGTGAGCAGGTGGCTAAGCTTCGCGCCGAGCTGGCGGTCTCCGATGAGCCGGTCGACCTGCGCGACGATGAATGGGAGCGCCGTCGCCTGCAGCGAGAGAAGCGTTTCCGCATTGTCCAGGAAGAGCCCGGTGCCTTCCGCGTGGTCGGTCGTGCCATCGAGCGCATGGTCATTCAGACCGACTGGGAAAATGAGGAAGCCGTCATTTACCTGCAGCATAAGTTTGCGCGTATGGGTGTTGACGATGCGCTCGAGAAGGCCGGTTGCCGTGCGGGCGACGAGGTCCGCATTTGCCAGCGCGCCTTTGACTTTGAGGGCGCCGAGGACTTCTCGGAGTACGAGGAGCTCGAGGATGCTGGCGAGGACGTTGCCGTTGAAGCCATTGACGTGGCCGATGCTGCGGATGAGGGCGTCGAGGTTGTCGATGCGGCGGATGCCGAGGACGATGCCGAGACCTCGGAGGGCGAGTAAGCCATGTCGTTGCGCGGTGGAATCGGTTTGCCCGAGCTTCCTCTAGAGGACGGGCAGGAGTTTAGGCTCGGCATTATGGGTGGCACCTTTGATCCCATCCATTACGGGCACCTGGTGACTGCCGAGCAGGCGCGCGAGTCGCTCGACTTGGACGCTGTGCTCTTTATGCCGGCGGGCTCTCCTGCTTTTAAGCTTGACAAGCCGGTGACGCCTGCCGAGGACCGTTATGCTATGACGGTCCTCGCCACCGCCGCGAACCCGGCCTTTTTGGCGAGTCGGTTCGAGATCGACCGTCCGGGGGTAACCTACACGGCCGATACGCTTCATGCTCTTCGCGACTTTTATCCGCCGCAGGTAAAGCTCTACTTTATTACGGGCGCCGACGCGATTATCGATATTGTGACCTGGCATGATGCCGAACGAATCGCTGAGCTTGCTACCTTTATTGCGGCGACACGACCGGGCTTTGATATCGATACGGCGCGTGCCCGAATCAAAGAGTCGGGGCTGCCGTTCGACGTGCGCTATATTCAGATTCCGGCGCTGGCGATCAGCTCGACGAACATTCGTAAGCGAGTTGCCCGCGGCATGAGCGTGCGCTATCTTACGAGCGAGTCCGTGCTCGGCTACATTCGCAAACGCAGGCTATATGCCGATTTGGGCCAAGAAGATTTTGAGTGATGGGGGTCTACGTTGTCGGTAGAGGATCAGTTTGAGGGCGATGAGCGCGCGCTGCTCAAGCGCATTCAAGAGCTGCTCGATGTTCGCATGAAGGATAAGCGCAAGCGCTATGTGCATTCGCTGGGTGTTGCCGAGACCGCACTTCATCTGGCCGAGGTCTACGGCGTTGACCGCTTTGATGCCGCTGCCGCCGGCCTGATCCACGACTGGGACAAAGTGCTCTCCGACGATGAGCTGGTCACGCGCGCTCTGCATTACGGCATTAAGATTGCCGGCTCTCCTTCCGCCGCGACGCCGCTTTTGCATGGCCCTGTTGCCGCCTATGAACTTCCGCAGCTTTTTCCCGAGCTGTCGCCGGCGGTCTTTCAGGCTGTCGACCGTCACACCGTGGGCGCTTGCGACATGACGCCGCTCGATATGGTGGTCTTTGTGGCTGATGCCATCGAACCCAACCGCCACGGCGATTATGCCCATGCGCTGCGCAAGATGGTGGGGGAGTCGACGCTCGATGAGTTGTTCTTCTCCTGTTTTGCGCAGGGTCTGGTCTATGTGATCCAGTCCGGGCGCTATCTTTATCCCACGGCTATTACGATTTACAACCATTACGCCCAGCTGCGCTAGCTCGGGCTGTCTAGAAAGAGGTATTCCATGGCCGACGAGACCATGACCGACGAGCAGATTCTTGAACATGTGGAGCACAAGAGCTTCGCCGCCACGTCCGACCGCACTGCCGCCTCGCTGTCCGCGAGCGGTGTCGCCGCCGAGGATGTCGCCCGCGCCGCCGCGCAGGCCGCCTACGACAAGAAGGGCGAGGACGTTCAGGTGCTCGACCTGACCGAGCTTTCCGACGTATGCGACTACTTTGTGCTTGCCACCGGTGCCAACAACCGCCAGGTCGATTCAATTGTCGACGAGATCGAGGAGAAGGTCGCCGAGGCTTGCGGCGAGCACCCGTTCTCCATCGAGGGTCGCGAGCAGAAGACCTGGATGCTCATGGACTACGGTTCGGTTGTCGTCCACGTCTTCACTCCCGAAGCCCGCGACTTCTACCGCCTCGAGAAGCTCTGGGGAGACGCCCCCCAGCTCCCCCTCAACCTCCTCTAGTAGCTCATTTGAGACGGGGTTTAGCTACCCTCACGCATATCGCCGGGCAGTTGCGGTTTTCCGCAGCTACCCGGCTTTCTTTTTGCCTCAGGGACTAATCGTTGAAGCGGGATTGGCGGCCGAAGGATAGGGCGGTGTCGCCGAATTTGTCTCGGACGGCGTCGATAGCGACGGAGAGGTCGCGGCGGTCGCTGGATTGGGCTCCGCGGTCATCGATCTCACAGAACAGGTCGGTCTGGATGCCGCCTTGGTGATCGAAGTCGCTCATGCCGATGCCCGCTAAGCGAACATGCATGCCTTCCTGCCAGATGTTGTCGAGCAGCTCGAGCGCTACGGCAACAAAGATATTCTCGTCATCGGTGGGGTGTGGAAGCCGCCGCTGCGCCGAGCGTCCGCTGCCATACGAGTATTTGAGCTTGAGCGTCACCGTGGCGCCCGTCAGTCCCTGACGGCGCAGGCGGCGTCCCACTGACTCTCCCAACAGCGCAATTGCCGCCTCAATATCCCCACGCTCAGTCAGATCTTTAGCAAAGGTGCGTTCATTGCTGACCGACTTGACCTCGCGCTCTTCATCGAAGCTCGTGACTTCGGAGATTTCGAGTCCCAGCGCACGCTGGCGCATGCGTTCGCCGTTGACGCCAAAAATAGAGGCCAGTGTGGACTCAGGCGCGCGCGAAAGCTCGCCGAGGGTGTAGATGCGCATGCGGCGCAGTCGCTCCTCGGCCGAGCGCCCGATGCCGCTCATGGCAGATACCGGCAGTGCGGCCAAAAAGCGCTGCTCGGTTCCGGGGCGCACGATGGTCAGCCCAAACGGCTTATCCCGCTCGCTTGCGATCTTTGCGACCGTCTTGTTGCAGCCCACGCCAATGGAGCACGTCACTCCCAGCGCTGCCACGCGGTCGCTTATACGCCGCGCAACCAGCATCGGGTCTTCGGGCGCAAAGCGGCCCGGTGTGATATCGATAAAGGCTTCGTCGATGGATACGCGCTCAACGCGCGGGGTCTCGTCGGCGAGAATCGCCATGACCTGCGCGCTCACCTCGCGGTAGCGATCAAAGTGCCCATGCGTCCAAATGGCTTGCGGGCATAAGCGCCGCGCCTCGGCCGAGGCCATGGCAGAGTGCACGCCAAAGCGACGTGCCTCATACGAACACGTGGACACGACGCCACGCGAATCGGCGTCTCCGCCCACGATGAGCGGCTTTCCTCGCCATTCGGGATGATCGAGCATCTCCACGCTCGCAAAAAACGCATCGAGGTCCATGAGGCCCACCGCCGGACCCGTCCAGGGAGGCGGCGTGACGCCCGTGGCATCCTCATAACCGTATGTATGTTCGCGTCTTTCCATGTCATGAGTATACCGCGCAGCTCATGTGGGGTGCGTGTATGTGCTTGCAAATCCCGAATTCTTGTCTAAGATATGGATTTGCCCTCGACTACACCGAAGAAGTTGGTCTCACGGACTTCACCTGCCCGCGTCGATGGCGTATTATGTTCAACTGTTTGTTTGTAGTTGCAGCCTAAAGCTGCTTGGTTGGAGGAGTTTCCTTTGGCAGTCAAGATTCGCCTTGCTCGTCACGGCGCTAAGAAGCGTCCGTACTACCGTGTCGTCGTCGCCGATTCCCGCGCCCCGCGTGACGGTCGTATCATCGAGGAGGTTGGCCGCTACAACCCGATGACCGCCCCCAAGACCATCAACCTCGACCTCGAGAAGATCGCCGACTGGCAGTCCAAGGGCGCTCAGCTCACCGACGCCGTCGCCGCTCTGGTCAAGGCCGCCAACGAGGGCGAGAAGACTGAGACCGTCGTCAAGAAGTCCAAGAAGCAGCTCGCCAAAGAGGCCGAGGCCGCTAAGGCTGCCGCTGAGGCCGCTAAGGCTGCCGCTGAGGCCGCTGAGGGCGCCGAGGAGTAAATCGTGCCTGAGGTTGACGCTGCACAGCTCGAGGGTGAGGCAATGCTCTCAGATCGCATCGCCGATCTCGTCGAATATCTCGTTGTTCAGATCGTCGACGACCCGGATTCCGTGAGCCTTGAGGTCATCGATGGTGACGACGCCTCTACGATTGAGGTTTCGGTCGCCGAGGATGACGTCGCTAAGGTCATCGGCCGTCGTGGCCGTACCATCAAGGCCATTCGCACGCTCGCCCGTGCACTGGCCGCTCGCCTCGACACTGCTGTCGAGGTAGAGGTTCTGGGCTAGGACCTTGAGGTCCCAGTACAAAAACATCGCCCGTGTGGTCAAGCCGCACGGAAGGAAGGGGGAGGTCCTCGCGCAGCCGCTGCGGGGGCTTCCTTCTGTATTAGAGCCGGGTATGCGCGTCGCCCTGACGCCGCCGGCGCTCAAGCGCGACCGCTTTTGCACGGTCGTGTCCGTCACCGATACGGGCGATGGCGATCTGGTCTCGTTTGAGGGCATTGACGACTTGACGGCCGCCGAGGGCATCACGGGATGCTACGTGCTGGCAAATCGTGACGACTTTGAGCTCGACTCGCTCGACGCTGCCTATACCGACCTGATGGGTCGCGAGGTGGTCGACGAGCGCTTCGGTTCGCTTGGCACGATCGTCGAGATCATGTCAACGCCCGCTAACGATGTTTGGGTTGTCGAGGGCGATCGGTACGGCGAGGTACTGATTCCCGTGATCGAGCAGGTCGTGCTCGATCTTCCCGACACAGGAACAATTTCCGTCCACGTTATGGACGGCCTGATCGATATGGACAAGTAGGGAGGACAACATGCTGATCGAGACCCTTTCGGTCTTTCCCGAGATGTTTGAGCCCGTCATGTCCACGTCGATTTTGGGCCGCGCCCGCAAGGCCGGCCTTTTTGATTTTAAGGCGTATAACCTGCGCGACTGGACGCACGACCG
>CAJMRZ010000008.1 GCA_905215945.1 uncultured bacterium
GGTCGCCATCAGAGCCGCCTGGTGCGCACCCGCATCTCGTCCAACCTGTCCCCGTGGCTGTCGCAGTGCAGCCTCGACGACCCCTACACCGTCGCCATCAGCCACGGCGAGGGCCGCTTTGTCGCCAACGACGAGGTACTCGCCCAGCTCATCGCCAATGGCCAGGTCGCCACGCAGTACGTGGGCGAGGACGGAAAGCCCAGCATGGACCTCTCCGTCAACCCCAACGGCTCCGCACTCGCCATCGAGGGCATCACGAGCCCCGACGGCCGCGTCCTGGGCAAGATGGGCCATGCTGAGCGTCGCGGCGACAACCTGTACCGTAACGTGCCCGAGCATGTCCCCGGCGACAAGTTCATGCCGATCTTTGAGAGCGGCGTAGCCTACTTCGCCTAAACCTTTCCCATCGGGTACAATCCCTTCGGGTAACATCACCCGCCACCGACACATCCGGTGGCGGGTTCTTTTTTGCTTTGCGCATGTAGAAAGGACATCATGGAAAGCCGCAAGCCGTATCTCGCCACCCTGCCCGGACTCATCCTGGGCTGTCTCGTTTGCTGCGCGCTCTGGGGCTCCGCCTTCCCCTGCATCAAGATCGGCTACGGCCTCTTTGGCATTCCCGCGCACGACAGCGCCTCGCAGCTGCTCTTCGCGGGTCTGCGCTTCACCCTTGCCGGCATGCTGGTCATTGTTGGCATGAGCGTGGCCCAGCGCCGACCGCTCGTTCCGCAAGCCCGTGATATCAAGCCCATCTGCATCTTGTCGCTCTTCCAGACCATTGGCCAGTACTTCTTTTTCTACCTTGGTCTCTCCCGTGCAAGCGCTATGTCAAGCTCCATCATCGAGGCCAGCGCCAACTTCTTGGCTATCCTCTTTGCCGCTCTGGCGTTTCGCACCGAAAAGCTCAATACGGCCAAGGTGCTCGGCTGCGTACTGGGCTTTGCCGGCGTCGCACTCGTCAACCTTTCGGGCGCGGACGGCACCTTTGGCTTTACGCTCGACGGCGAGGGCTTCATCCTGGCCTCCACCGTCGCGGGTGCCCTTTCGACCTGCCTGATCGGCATCTTCTCGCGCGAGCACGACGGCGTTTTGCTTGCCGGGTGGCAGTTCTTGGTCGGCGGCCTGGTCCTCACCGCCATCGGCTCTTTGATGGGTGGCGCGCTCTCCCCCACGGCGATTGCCCCCGCCGTCGCGCTCATCATCTACATGGCGCTTATCTCCGCGGTCGCCTACTCGCTGTGGTCGCGCCTGCTTGCCGTCAACCCCGTCAGCCGCGTCTCGGTCTTTGGGTTTATGAACCCCGTCTTTGGTGTGCTGCTGAGCGCGCTGCTGCTCGGCGAGGGCGCTGACACGAGCCCCGTTACCGTCATCGTTGCCCTGCTGTTGGTCTGCGGCGGCATCATCATCGTCAACAAACCCAAAAAAGCCTAGCGAGCTCACCTTTTTAAAGAGGGCGTTCGCACACTTTAGCTTAATGGAATACATCGATGAGCTGAGGGCCGCCACGCACGCAAGCGTGCGCCCCTTTTTTTCTAGCGTATCTGGACGCCGGCTTTCTTTTTCTCGGCCTTGACGCGGTAGAGCTCCGCATCGGAAGCGCGAAGTAAGTCTTGCCAGGTATCAACACTATCGCCGACCCGCGCGTAACCGATGGACATCCGCAATGCATACGGCACCTCGGCACGAGCGAGCTCGTCGTTAATCGCCGAACACAGGTCTATGATGTCCTGTTCCGCCGCAGCCTTCTGGAGCACCACGAACTCATCGCCGCCATAACGCGCGATAAAGCCACCTGACGCCGAGCAGACCTCTTTGAGCGCAGCAGATATGACCTGAAGAGCATGGTCGCCCTCCACATGCCCATAGCGATCGTTAATCTGCTTAAAGCCGTCGGCGTCCATCATAAGCAGATATACATCTTCGGCCTGATCCACATTTGAAAAGAGCGACAGCATATAGGTCTCAAAACGGTTGCGATTGTTAAGGCCAGTCAACGGGTCGGTCGAGATCAGCTGCTCCTGGTAGATGATGTAGAGCAGCAGGATGCTCAGCGTTATACCGACACAAAGGCCCGGTACCGAAAACAAAACCTGGAAGGTACCGCCCACCAGAGCGGGAACCGCAAAAAAGGCGAGGGTGCGATAAATGGCCTTCTTTTGCAGACTTTCGACTTTTCGAGCCTGAATAAAGGCATGCAAGGACGTATATATAACGTAGCAGTAGCTAACGATAGGTTGAATCATATAAAGCGCTCCGCGACGATACACGCCCTGCGAATCGATATAGAACAGGGCGTGCGTCCAGTAACTGGCAAACGCCAGCACGACCACCAGAGCCGTAGGTAACGCTACAAGCACCACCCTATAGCGCGCGGACAAAAGGCGAGAGCCCTGCACTGTCTCGGAATACAAAAACCAAATGAGGCACGCGATGGCGAACAGCGAAAACGAAACCGCGTTGGAAATCCAGTTGGCCGTGATGCCTACAGGAGTGCTCACGCCGTCCGAGAGCGTCCAGATCATATCGAAGAAAATGTAGGCAGCGGAGGTGTAGCCGAGCATGCTAAACAAGAGCTGCTGGGTGCTCGAGAACAAGGAGCGACGGCTTCGCACGGCAAGCCCGATAAGAACAATCATGCATAGCAGGAATATCTCAATCTTGAGTGTCTTAACCACTAGCCGCCATCCCTTCAATATCCAAGTGGTCAGAATCGCCCGATTCGTGTCTGGGCAGCAAACACCCCCTGCTCCGCAGGGGTAAGGGGAATAATAGCAGAGCGCCCGAACGTCACTGCAAGACAGCTCTCGTTCGGGCGCTCAAACGGCGCGAGTTGCACGCCGGAATCAATTATCGGTAACGGACGTTACTCACCGTCGATATCGGTTGCGACAGCCTCCTCGATAGCCTCGACGCCAGCAGGCGACAGGTCCTCCTTGCCCTGGCAGAACTTCTTGTCGACCCAGCCGGTCAGAATCGGAGCCATGATTGCCGTGATGATGACGGCAGTGGCGATCTGCGCATACGCGGTGGGCGCAAGCTCGGCATAGCGCGGAGCGACCTCGGCGAGGGCGACCGGCGTGGTCATGGCCGTGCCGGCAATGGTGGAACATGCCACAGCCGCCTTACCATTGCCGCCACACAGGCGCTCGAAGGCAAAGGTAATGGGACCGACGATAAAGAGCGTGATGAGGCCCAGCAGGATGCCCGAAATGCCACCGGCGATGAAGCTCGAAAGGCTCATGGACGCACCGAGCTGAAATCCGATAACGGCGATCGCGGGATTGGCACCGGGAACCAGCAGATTCTTGATGAACGGGAAGAGGTTGCCCAGAACCATGCCGATAACGAGCGGCAAAATGGAGCCGATGATGGTACCGACAGGAATGTTGGCGAGACCCGAGACACCAAGGATGATCATGGTGACGGCGGGGCCGGCCGTAAAGAACAGAATACCCACGGCGCCCTGCTCGGACTCATCGCCGAACTCGCCCATGATGCCCGTATAGAGCGCCATGTTGCAAAACGTAATGCCGCCGATGATGGAAACCGAGCTCAGGCCCAAAAGGTTATCGTTAAAGAAATACGCAACGCCCAGGCCCAGCGCGGCTGCCACCACAAGCTTGGGAATCAGCACGACGATGCCGGTCTTGATGGCGCCCGGCGTGGACTTAAAGCTGATGCCGGCGCCCACAAACAGCAGAATCGCGGCAACGATGGTGTTGGAGCCGCCGCGGCAGGCAGCCGTAAAGAAGCCGCCGACCTCAAAGACCTGCGGGCAGAAGGTATTGAGCAAAAGGCCGACGATCATCGGATAGATCATGATGTCGCCCGGGATGCGCGGGACCTTGAATTTCTTTTGCTCGTTGGCGGTCGCTCCCTGTGCCATGAAACCCCCATTTCCGCTGACGCGAAACAAAAGCCTACGTCACGCTTTGCTACAGTAAAGTTTGACCATGGTACCAGAAGAAGCAGACCGCCTCGGTGGGAAATTTGATTCGTTAGGCCGGGACGATAACGCGTCCTGCTCCTATACGAGGCTCAAAACGATATAGAACACGATGCCCGAAACGCAGCACCACAACATCGACTTTGTCTTGATTGCCACCGCCACGACACCGGCAGCCGCAATCCAGGGAATTAAGCCCTGCCACAAGCCGGTGTCGAAAGCGCCAGGGCTTATCAAATCGTTAGCGACCAGTGCCGCAAAGGCGGCGGGCGGAATATAACCCAAGGCCTCGGTAACGCGGGGCGACAGCGTTCTCCCGCGCAAGGCAAACGCCGGGGCAATGCGGAAAAATGCGATGGCCGCCCACGACGACAGCCACAGGACCAAAAACTCATTAACGGGCATCGCGAGCACCCCTTCCTTCGGCGAGGGCATCGCACGTAAGCGCCGCGACAACGCCGACGAGCACGCTTACCGGCACGGCGATATTCGTCCACCCCAAGAACTTGCATATGGCGACGGACACCGCAGCCAAACTGGCAGCTACGACATTGCCGCTCGACAGTCGCTGCGAAAAGAGCAGGCAGATAAAGAGCGATGTGCAGACAAAACCCGCAATAGCGGTGGGAACATCGACAGCGGCACCGACGATGGCGCCCGTCGTACACGAAACGCCCCATGTTGCGATGAGGATCACGTTGAGCACAAAGGACTCGAGCGGACCCCAATCCTCCCCTTTAACCAACTTGGCAAGCGAGATGCCATATGCCTCCTCGGTAAGTGTCGCGGCAACAGCCAGCGTCTGACGCTTCGAGGCACCCCTCAGATGCGGTGCGATCGATGCCGAGTAAAGCGCAAAGCGCGAGGAGATTGCGGCGACGCTCGCGACGATCGATGCCGCAGGCACACCTGCCAGCCACAGATTGCAGATCATAAACTGCCCGCTGCCCGTCACGAACGTGCTGCTCAGAGCAAAAACCATCCAGGGTTCCATTCCCGTCTGCGCCATGATCATTCCGCACGGCGTGGCTATCGCAACATAGGTAAGCATCACCGGCCAGATGGTTTTAACGATTTTGAGCACCATAGCGTTCCTCGTCTCGACAAGCTTTCCGAGCCGCATTCAACGACATGGCAGAATCATCGCCCGGCAGCAACCGAGTTCACCTACAATTGCCACCGGATCGAAAGACACAGAAAGACACAACTTTTTAGGAAGTCATTATGACAGCTATCGATCGAGACCGGGCGCGCGCGGCCTTCAAAAGCTACACCGATGCCTACGACGCCACCAACCCACGCATCGCGCTCAAAATCGAGCATACGTACCACGTGGCCGAGACATGCGATGCCGTAGCGCGCGAGCAGGGCTGGTCGTCAGAAGATATTGACCTGGCATGGCTTTGCGGCCTGCTACACGATATGGGCCGCTTTGAGCAGCTGCGACGCTGGGACACCTTTAAGGACGCCGAGAGCATGAGCCATGCGGCGCTGGGCATCGAGGTCCTCTTTGGCGAGAATCCCGCCGATGCACCCGCCGTAACGAGCATCCGCGACTTTATCGATGACCCGGCAGAAGATGAGCTCATCCGAGCGAGCATTGCCTATCACAGCGATTTCCGTCTACCCGCGCAGCTCGACGTGCGCACGCGAAGCTTCTGCGATATCGTGCGCGATGGTGACAAGATCGACATTATGCGCACCATCGCCGACAGCACCGTCGACACCATCCTCAAGGTGGACGAGAAGACGTTTCTCGGCAGCCGTTTTTCGTCGCCGACACTTGCCGCCTTTGACGAGCACCGCTGCGTCGCACGCGATGAGCGCAATGAGCCCGCCGACTTCTTGGTGGGGCTTGTCTGCTTTATGTTTGAGCTCGTCTATCCGGCAAGCCGTGCGCTGGCGCGCGAACAGGGCGATATCCACCGCCTGCTCGACGCGCCCTTTGGCATTACACAGCCCTTTACCGACCCCGTCACGCAGGCAACCTGGAGCCGCCTAAAGGACGAGATGCGCGACTGGCTGGCGCGCGCCTAGCGCTCAAGCTGGGCCAGTAGCTCCTCGACGACCTCGACGGCGTCCCCAACAACCTTGTACTGGGCAGCACCGAAAATGGGGGCATCCGGGTCCTCGTTGATGGCGATAATGCACTCCGCCCCACCGATACCGGCAAGATGCTGGATGGCGCCCGAAGCACCGATACTCACGAGAAGCTTGGGCGAAACCGATACGCCCGTCTGGCCAATCTGGTGGCGATACTCCAGCCAACCCGCCTCCACGACGGGACGCGTGCAACCAAGCTCGGCACCCAGGGCATCGGCGAGTTTTCGCATCAGCGGCAGGTTTTTCTTGGAACCAATGCCGCGGCCCACCACGACCAAGCGCTCGGCATCGGCGATTGAGACCTGCTGCCCCCACTCCTCGGCGGGAATCGAGATCTCGACACGAGCCTTAGCATCATCCGCAAGCGATATCTGGGTGATCGTGCCAGAGCGGTTGTAGTCAAAGTCGGGCGCCTTAAAGATGCCGGGACGAACCGTTGCCATCTGGGGACGATGATTGGGGCAGACGATGGTGGCCATTAGGTTGCCGCCAAACGCCGGACGCGTCTGTTGCAGCAGTCCCGTCTCCGTATCCATCGAAAGTACGGTGCAGTCAGCCGTAAGGCCCGTCTGCAAACGCACGGCAACGCCGGGTGCCAGTTCGCGGCCAAAAGCGGTCGCACCGTATAGGATGGCCTCGGGTTTGCGTTCGGCTACCAAATCGCAAATCAAGCGGGCGTAGACCTCCGCATCGTTTTGGCGCAGGCGCTCGTCGCGACAGGCCAGGACTTCGTCGGCGCCCGCGCAAACCAGATGCTCTAGGTCACCGAGAGAACCCTCGGGGCCCATGCCGACCAGCGCCACCAGGCGGCAGCCGCGTGCATCGGCAAGCTCGCGGCCCTTGCCCATGAGCTCGAAGGCCACAGATGCCACGGCATCGCACTCGTCAGTTTGCACGAAGACCCAAATGTCTCGATATGCATCAAGGTCCACCGCACCAGCGGCCTCGTCACACTCGATCGAGATAGCGTTGACAGGGCAGGCGTCGACGCACCCACCGCATAGGATACAGCCGTCGGTTACGCGGGCGCATCGGTTGGGACGCTCGCCTTCCACTACGATGCCGCCCGAGGCACAGGCGCGAACGCAGCGACCGCAGCCGATACAGGCTTCGCTATCGATAATCAGTCCGCTCATCTATGCCATCCCCTCGATGATCTTGGCAAGTTTTGCCGCCTGCTCGGACGCCGTGCCCTCAACAGCCTCACACGTTTGGTCACGGTCGGGCACAAACGAGCGCACGACCTGTGTCGGCGACCCGGCAAGGCCGCAACGCGCGGGGTCGGCGTTCACGTCGGCGGCACTGACCACGCGCACGTCCGCCTCCTCTGCCGCGCGAATACCGGCAATACTCGGCATACGCAACTGGCCAATCTCCTTGGCAGTCGTCATCGCGCACGGCATCTCAAGGTACACCGTCTCCTCGCCGGCATCGCATCCGTGAACGAGCACCAGCGAGCCACACGTCGTAAAGCCCGCGCTTTGCACGCAGCTCACGTCGGTCACGCAGGGAATCTCAAAGGCACCGGCAAGCTCGGGACCAATCTGGGCCGTATCGCCATCCACCGCCATCTTGCCGCAGATGAGCAGGTCGAAGTCCTCGTCGAGCGCCTCGATGCCGCATTTGAGAGCATAGGTGGTTGCCAGGGTATCGGCACCTGCAAAGGCGCGATCGGTTAGCAGCAGCGCGTCATCGGCGCCTCGGGCGATGCAGTCGCGCAATAGCGATTCAGTCGCGGGGATGCCCATCGACACCACCGTTACGCGCACGTCCATGCCAAAGCCGATAAAGTCGTCCTTCAGCGCCAGCGCGCATTCCAAAGCGCTCGCGTCAAAGGGGTTAATGACCGCCTGCTTGCCATCGCGCACGATGGTATTGGTCTTGGGGTCCATCTTGACCTCGGTGCTGCCCGGCACGGCCTTGACGCACACCACCATATGGAAATCGCTCATCTTCACGCGCCCCCTTTCTGGACGAGCTCATCCAAGAGCTTCTCCGAAAACAGGTTGCCGCGACCCAGTTGCCCGTCGGGATCGAGCTGGAGTTTAAGCCGCGCCGACTCGACCATGGCCTCGTGACCGTACATCGTCTCTAAGAAGCCCGCCTTGATCTTGCCGACGCCGTGTTCGGCGGAGACGGCGCCGCCCATGGCCGTTACCTCCGCAGCCCACTGGGCAAACAGCTCGCCACCGCGACGGTAGTCTTGCGCATCGCGCGGCAGAATGTTCACATGCAGATGGTTGTTGCCGATGTGTCCCCAGGCAGCAGATTCAAGCCCGCTTTCGGCCAGTGTGCGGCGATAGAGGGCCACGACATCGGCAAGGCGTGCATTGGGCACTGACATGTCCGAACCCAGTTTGGTGATGGTGGGATCCGTGCGGCGGCGCTCGTCGATAAGCATATTGACGCTCTCGGGGACCGCGTGGCGGAAGAACCGCTGGCATTCGCGATCGGCCTCGGTGCGCGCAACCCAGGTCGCGTCGTCGTGGCCGCCCGCAAGCTCCAAAACCCATCCCAGGTGGTACAGCTCCTCGGTCGCCTGGGCCTCGTCGTCGCAGTCGAGCTCCACGTAAACACAGACCTTGGCGTCTTTGCCGAGTGCCGGCAGCGAGGCAAACGCCGTCGACTGCTCGCGCTGGCGACGTAGAATATCCAGGGCGCCAGCATCGAAGTACTCGATGGCAGCCGCATGGGACAGGACGGGGCGCACGGAATCGGTAAAGGACACGGCCTTGTCCTCGCTATCGAAAAAGCAGCTCACACCCCAAACGACCGCAGGTGCCGCCTGCAGGGCAATCTCGAGCTCGGTGATAACGCCGAGCGTGCCACAAGCGCCGATAAAGAGGTCGATGGCGTCCATTTCGTCCGCAACGAAATAGCCTGAGGCATTTTTTGTCTTGGGCATGGTGTAGTCGGGAAGATCGAGCTCGAGCGTACGGCCCGCTGCCGTCACGAGCGACAGGTGGCGGCCCTGGGCAAAAGCCTCGCCGCGCTGAAGCTCAAGCAAATCGCCATCAGCCAGCGCGACGTGGAGTCCCGTGATATGCGGGCGCATGGGGCCGTAAGCGTAGCTGCGGGCGCCGGAGGCGTTGCATGCCGCCATGCCGCCCAGACAGGCAGATGCCTCGGTGGGATCGGTGGGAAAGAACTGCTCGGGGGCCTCTTGGAACTCCTCGTAGGCCTCAAGCGATGCCTGGTCCCAACCAGCGGTCGGCAGCACCTTCTTGCTCAGCTGCTTGCGCAGCTCCGAGAGAACAACGCCCGGCTCCACGCGCAGCAGAAATTGGCCTTGTTCATCGCGGCGAAGGCCCAAGTAGCGATTCATACGGGAAGTATTGAGGATATGCCCGCCGTGGGGCACGGCACCGGCGGCAAGGCCGGTTCGGGCGCCCTGAACCGTTACCGGGACGCACTCGGCATGGAGTTTTCCCAAAATGGCGCGGACCTCGTCTTCCGTCGTCGGAAACGAGATGCTCGAGGCCTCGCCCGATGCGCGAGACTCATCGCGACCATACTCTTCGAACTCGTCGGTGAAGGGTTTGATGGTTGCAGACACGCGAACTCCCCCTTTAGCTAACTACAGTGTTTGCAGGGAGATGTTACCGCATCGTTTCGTCGACGTGTTCGAGACCGTCTCCATAATTGGCGATTTTTACGTTCGTGCAATTCGGCGAACGGCAAGGCTTCCTCGGCAGACGATGCTTTTGACACATATGGCCCCGCCGTCGCCGACCGCGCGATTGTCGCTCGAAAAAAGTTGGAGTATTTTTTGCCGCCTTTTACCTGCGGAGACGCCAATCCGTCAAGCATTTGGTCAGAAATTGGTCAAGTAGCGGCTGATACGGTCGGCGTCGACAGCCAAAACCGATAGAAGTTTTGGCCCAGAAGCAGGGAGGTTCCCATGGCATATTACTGGCCCCAGTACGGCATCGCCATCGAAGTCGACGACGATCCCCATCTCCTACCTTTCGACGAAGAGGCATTCCCCGATACGACGGTCTACCACGTTACCACCGATGTGATCTGCGACCCCGAGTCGTTCTCGGCGCTCGCCCACCACATCGCGCATATCCACGACATCGAGCTCCCTCCCGACTTCGACGAGCTCGTCTACTCGCGCCGTCTGATGCTTCACATGCTCTTTGGAGCGAACCCGTCCACCTTTGCGCGCATCTATACCGCCAAGGATGCCGCATGAGCGCGAAGAGGCCACCCCACTTTGTAGGCCTGGGTCGTCGCAAGAAGCTCATCGTTGCCTGTTTGGCCATCGTCTGCGCCCTTGTCGCCGTAGGACTATACGCTTGGCAGTCGCAGCCCGTACCCGAGGCGGGCGCTTCGGTTACGACGGCCGAGGGCAAAACGCGTCAGGAAATCCAAGATGAGCTCGACGCCATAGTCCGCGACAACATGATGACGATTTCGGTCGCACCGGTCGCTCAGCTGCAGGAAGACGGCAAGCTGCGCGTCAACGTGCAAAACGTCCAAGACAATAAATTTCCCCAGCGATTCCGCGTCATCCAAAACGACGAGACCATCTACGAATCCGGTGTGGTCGAGACCGGCAAAACGGTCGAGACATGCCCCGCCGGCGACATCAAAGAAGGCGAGGCGTACATCGAGATCCAATCACTCGATGCAAAGACCCTCGACAGCCACGGCAATCCGACACGTGTCAAGGTACGGGTTGAGCAAGCCGAGAACTAGCTTTCCGGCCGACGCGGCACCGCACACAATTCACCAGCATTCGTCCAATCATCGCGGGGACGGCCCGCGGCGAATAGAAAGGAACGGCCATGGACATCACCAGGAACATGAACGGAGCCAGAGCGCTCGTCGTGGGCGCAGGGCTCGCGCTCGCGCTCGCAATGGGCGCCGCCCCGACGCCAGCTATGGCAGCCGGGCGCGTTGGAACCACAAAAGTAATGGTCAGGACCGAGATCGACAACGTTGAGTTCAAAGTTCCGACGGTTATTCCCTTCGTCGCCAAGGCCGACGGCACGCTTCAGGGCCCCTCAGAAGACGCGACCACCATCGACAATCATTCGGCCTACGGCATCCATGTCACCAACATGAAGATCGACGCCATGAACACCTGGACCATTGCTGCCGACGCCAAAGCCGGAACCGCACAGAACTCCATCGACTTTAAGGTCGGCCCCGACGGCGCACTCCAGAACGCCAGCGCCGCAATGCAGGGGACGGGCCTCGATCTTTCCAAGAACGCAGCCTTCGACATGGGCTACCAGGGCGTTGCCGGCGGCACGGACAAAATTAAGCTCAAGACAAGCGGAAACGTCGCCCGCGTCACGCGCGACATCTTCCGCGTAACTGGCGAAGGCGATCAGGTTGCGACAATCACCTGGACGGTCGAGCCCGGTGTGCACACGGCATAAGGCCGTCGCCCTGGCCGCCGCCGTCAGCATCCTAGCATTTGGGCCAGCCATGGCCTTTGCCCAGCAAGAACAGGCGCAGGCCGCCACGCAAGTGACGGTCGACCTCTCGGAGCTCGACCGCGGCGACCGCGAGGAACCGTTGGCGCAGACAGGCGACAGACGATGGCTCTTGGCAGCAGGCGCCACAGCAGCAGGCGCGGGGACCGCCGGCCTCGGTCTGCACATCAAACGCAGCCAGAAACAAAACATGGACAGGCCGCACTAAATTAGCTAAGGAGACCCCATGGCATCGAAGAACCTTTTGCCCGTCGTCGCACTCTGCGGCGCGCTCGCAACCGGAACGCCTGTCGCCGCTTGGGCGACTCCCGTCATGGCAGACTCCTTACCAGCAGCCCTAAGTTCCGCACCAAATCCGCCGAGCGCCATTGCGTGCAAGCGTTTTTCGATCGCACAGGCCGCAATCTCGACCTCGGGATGCCTTCGTCGTAATACGGACGGCTCGATAGTCGTGGATATCAATCGTTCGAACAAGGCAAACGGCTCCCAGGCGGGGTGCGCCGTCTGCACGTGGCGCCCGGTTGCGCTCGATGCAGATGGCGATCCATGCAATTTAGAGCTGCGCATCGACATCGCTTCGGTCGATGACTCGGCGAACGGAGCGAAGGTCGCCTTCGACGGTACGTTTTTCGAGAAAGGAGGCGGTATATGTCTGGGCTGCGCCGCCGCGAATGCAGACGACACGCAGCCCACCCTCTCATTCACGGCATCGTTGCGGCTGACCAAAGCCGGCACCGATGCCATCGCGGCGGGAGAAGCGTCCCTGCTGTTCTACGCCGTCAGTACCAAAGACACAGACGCTCATTTCGAGAAGCCAGCCGGATCGCTCAGCCTTACACGAGGGATAGAGGCAGGCCCTATTGAAATCGATGCCCACGCGCAAAGCAGGCAACGCATTCTTGCCGACCCGGCGCTTCTCGAAATGGAGTGGAACGGATCCGGAGCCATCGGAATTCTCCCCTCCGCGCTTGACGCCAAGACGCTCCCCTCAAACGACGAACCCATCAACGCAACCATACAAGAAGAGAGCGCGGACAACGAAGCAGGTGCGGGCGACACGCCGTCGCCGACAAACAGCGTCCCAGCTTCTTTCGAAGCATCGAATGAGCCCGCTGCCGTTCCAAACGACCCCGAGCTCGCGGACAGTCTGGGGCTTGCTGATCCTCAAGAAATTGATGAGGGTAACTGCTGCGTGCTTGCCGCGCTCGACCACACAGAGGTCGTCGACGCTGCGAACATCGAAGTTGCCGCCGCCAATCAGCCCGTCCGCAAGTCGGCCATCATCGCATTTCCCGAATCCATCGAAGTCGTCTTTTTGCCATCGGGCGAGGTCGTGGCCCCAACACTGCTCACCTTGTTGGGCGCCAAGAATACTCGAAACGAAATTAAAAAGGTCACGGTTGTCGACCCTGTAACCACCGCTAAACTGCGTCTATACGCCGTTGCCCCAGACGGAGGCAAGACCTTGGAATTCGATGGCGACACACTCCTAGCCTGGCGACGTCTGGACATTATGCAAGACGTCTCGTATCAGATCGAACTCGTAGGGTTTGATCGTGCCCGCGATGCCAATATCATCGCCGCGGCTATTGAATCCCCACAGCGGCTTATGACGTTGCGCTTTGACTACTATCCCTATGTCCCGACAACCACCTGAGGCTTAAATGCTGCGCACCATTCCTAATACCACTTATATAACGTATTAGATGAGTCGCGATGTGCCTCGCATTTCGTTCTGCTACGATTGCCACGTTGGCATCAATACAGGAGGGCTCATGCCGGGCTTGGGAACAATCATCAACGTTGTGCTTTTAGTTGCGGGCGGTCTTTTGGGATTAGCGGGCGGCCGCTTCATTACACCGCGCATCCAAGACACGCTCATGAAAGCATCGGGGCTGTGCGTCCTGTTTATCGGCCTTGGCGGCACCATGCAAAAGATGCTCCTTATCGATGGGGAGGCGCTGGCGACCACCGGTACCACCATGCTCATTGTCTCGTTCGCCCTCGGCTCGCTCATCGGCGAGGCCATCAACTTGGAGGCCGCCATTGAAAACCTTGGCGAATGGCTCAAGCGCAAGACTGGCAGTGAGGGCGATAACGAGTTCACCAACGCTTTTGTCTCGACTTCACTCACCGTGTGTATCGGCGCCATGGCAATTGTGGGATCGATCCAGGACGGCCTGCTCGGCGACTGGTCAACGCTTGCCCTCAAGGGCGCACTGGACTGCATCATCGTCTGCACCATGACGGCCTCGCTTGGCCGCGGCTGCATCTTCTCGGCCCTGCCCGTAGCCGTGTTCCAGGGGACGATCACGTTGTTTGCCGGCGCGCTCTCCCCCATCATGACCACGGCAGCCCTCGACAGCCTTTCGCTCGTAGGCTCCATGCTCATCTTCTGCGTCGGCGTCAACCTCATCCGTCCTCAGACCTTCCGTACGGCCAATATGCTTCCCTCCGTCGTCATCGCCGTCATCTACGCCCTCCTGTTCTAAATCTATCTACGCAGCAGTATCTCGAACACCTGTTTGATGCTGTGCTATGATATGAGGTCACCGAAGCTGCGTTAGGAGAGGAGAAGCGGTGGCCGACCAGGACGTCAAGATGCTCATCGAGCGCATTATGGCCGAGGCCCGGACCCATCAGTCCGCCCGCTTCTCAAACGAAATCTATGCTGACGAGCCGATTCTCAAGACCGGTCGTCAGATGCAGAACTTCCTCCCCGACCAGTACCGCAAGATGCGCGAGATATCACGCTGGCAAGAGGATCCCAAAGGCGGCGCGGGACGTTGGCTATCGGAGGCGGAGCTCTTTTACCGCCAAGGCCTGCTGATGGCCGACTTCGAGGACGATTGCCCCTACAACGGCACCTTTAAGTCGTACTTTCCCACCTACAATGCCATGAGCGATCGACAGTTGCGCGGCTACTTTACCTGGCGTGCCCAAGTGCGCCGCGGAACCGTCGAGGAAACGTCTACATCCTTTGCCTTTCTGTATCTCTATGAGCTGATTTGCGGCATTGGCGTAGATGATCCGCTCGAAGGTTTTAACAAGATCAAGGCCTTTTGGGATGCCTACCGCGCCTTTGAGCCCGGCATCGACCGGTTTGCACGCGTGTGGTTGCAGGACTACGCCGTGTTCCACGGGCTCGACCCCAAGCTGCTTCGCGACTCTAAAACCGTCATGTTCGATAACGCCCTTATCGAGCTGCGGCACGCGGCACGAGACCTTGTGCCAGCGCCGGCACCGTCCGGCCAGACCCCCAAGCGTCGCAAAACCTCCGAGCCCACGCTCCCCCTTCCGCCCGATGAGGTGCGCGAGGAGCGACTCATGGCCGCCATCAACGCCCTCTCCACGTACAACCTGAATAACTCACGGCTCGACCGTTCCCACCATCGCGACCTGCGCCACGTGGCATGCGCCGTGTATGTCCGCATGGCGCGCTACTATGACACGCACCGAAAGACCAGCATCGTGGCGAGTTTATTTGGGGAGGAGACGGCCATGCCCTACACCATGTTTGCCTCGGCCGTATTCTTTGCGCCCGAGCGCCACGAGGACTGCGAATACCGCCTGGATCCCATCCATATCTACCGTTGCCAAAACGGCTTTTGGGAATGCATGCGTATCCACGGCAGCAGGCAAAAGAGCAGCAAACTCGGCGAAATGATGCGCGCCTGCGACCAACGCCTGCGCCTGGCGCTGGACCCCGCCCATCCCCTTAAGGAAGAAAAGGTCCCCAAATATCTGGCCAAGATTATCGATGACGAGATTGTGGCATGGCTTTCGTGGGACGCCGCACACCAGCCCGTCAAGATCGATATCGATCTGAGTCAGCTGGGGCACATTCGAAGCGCCGCCGCGCAAACGCGTGAAGCACTTTTGATCGATGAAGAGCGCGAGGACGATGTGCTCGCAGAGGTCGATACGGTGAGCTTCGAGCAGCCGAAAGCCGAGGCCGCAGCAGACGCGCTTGTCGAGCCGGTCACGACGGCCGCAAGGCAGGACGAGGCCGATGAGCCAACCATTTCCACCGAACAGTTTGGTGTCGTGGCGCCGCTTCTCGTGCCGACACCCCCGCTCGCAGCGGCTGCGTCCACTGAACTCGCGCCTGCCGCAACCGCGTATCTGCGCGCACTGCTCGAGCAAAACGCAGCGCAAGCGACATCGGCAGTGGAGAGGTCGGGCCAGAGCGAGGATATGCTCGTCGATACCATCAACGAGGCGCTCTTTGACCTGGTGGGTGACACCGTTATCGAGTTTGGAGCGGCAGGACCGCAGATCATCGAGGATTACGAAGCAGACGTGAGAGGATACCTAGACCATGAGTGACACCGCATCCGCAGCGCCCCGCGTACCCAAACGCGTCGCCGCCGTTATCCTAAACTCGCTCAAGGGCGGCGTGGTCCCGCGCATCGGCCTTCCCTATATCACCGTGGGACGCGAGGTCGAGATTCGCGCCCTACTCACCGATTTGAGTCTCATCGCCGATGGCGGCGCGAGCTTCCGCTTTCTGGTCGGTCGCTACGGAGCCGGCAAGAGCTTTTTGCTCCAGACCATCCGCACGCACGCCATGGGCGAGGGATTCGTCGTCGCCGATGCAGACTTATCCCCCGAGCGCCGTCTGCAGGGCGGGCAGGGGCAGGGCCTTGCCACCTACCGCGAGCTCATACGCAACATATCGACCAAGACGCGCCCCGAGGGCGGTGCGCTCAACCTTATTCTTGATCGCTGGGTCGCCTCGTGCGCCGACGTCGACGAGTCGGTCGTCAATGCCCAACTGGCTCCGCTCGAGGAAATGGTCCACGGCTTCGACTTCACCCGCATGCTCCGCCGCTATCGCACGGCCGTATCCGAGGGCGACGAAGAAGCCATGAGCCGCGTGACCAAATGGATCCGCGGCGAATACCGTACCAAGAGCGAGGCTCGCGCCGAGCTGGGCCCCTCGACCATCATCAGCGATGACGGCTGGTACGACTACGTTAAGCTCATCGCGCGTTTTTTGGTCTGCAGCGGCTACAAGGGTATGTTGGTGCTCATCGACGAGCTCGTGAATCTGTATAAGATTCCCAACGCCATCACGCGCCAGTACAACTACGAGAAGATCCTGACCATGTACAACGACACGCTCCAGGGCAAGGCGCAGTATCTGGGCATGATTATGGGCGGCACGCCAACCTCCATCGAAGACCGCCGCCGCGGCGTGTTCTCCTACGAGGCTCTGCGCAGCCGACTCGCTCAGGGTCGCTTTGCGCGCGAGGACCTTAAGGACATGCTCGCGCCCATCATCCGTCTGCAGCCACTCACCTACGAGGAGCTGCTGGTGTTGATCGAAAAACTCATGCAAATTCACACCGGCACATACCCGGACGAACTGCTGGAACAGGCGGTCCGCTGTTTCTTTGACCTCACGCCCGCGGGTATGATCCGCGCCCTACAACTGGACCGGCCCATCTTCGCGGACGCCTGCAACTATGGCCACTTCACCAGGGCAAGCCTGCCGTGGGAGCTGACCGGGCAGGCTGGAAAGTTTGCGGAGTTGTGTGCAGAGCTGGAGTGCGGAGATGATGGCGGCTGAAACATATAGCATCCTGTTCCTTTGGAAAGGACAGCATCGCCACCATCCTGCTGGCGCTCCGCTACGGGGAACCGCTGGATGAGGCGGTGTACTGCGAAGTTATGTTTGACAGCCATATCTCCGGCGAGGTGCCGGAGCACCGGGACTTCATCTATGGCACGGCCATCCCCGCGCTGGAGCGCATGGGCGTAAAGATCCGCATTCTTCGTGGGCTGCAGACCTATGTGGGGCTGTTCACCGGGCGGATCACCCGCGGGCCGAAAAAGGGCCTGCTCCGCTCCTTTCCCATCTGTGGGCGATGCGCCGTCCAGCGGGACTGCAAACTGAAACCGATTTTACGGTACCAGAAAAGCCTCCCGCCGGACACGGTCCAATACATCGGCATCGCCAGGGATGAGCAGGAGCGGCTGCTCCGGCTGGACGGACGCCGTGTTTCCCTGTTGGACAAGTATGGCTATACGGAACAGGACGCAAAGCAGCTCTGCCGGGAGGCGGGGCTGCTTTCTCCTGTCTATGACTTCACCGACAGGGGCGGCTGCTGGTTCTGCCCCAACGCCAGGCGACGGGAACTCCGCCATCTCTATGACCACCACCCGGATCTGTGGGCCAGGATGCTGGAACTGCAGGCCCTGCCGGGAAAGGTCACTGAGAAGTTTAACCGGACCACGACATTTTCGGAAATTGACGCAGGTTTTCGGCGTGAAGATGAACAACTCAGCCTATGGAAAAACGCTGCATAGCGGTGAAGGGAGGTTTCATGCCAAATCATATCACAAATTTGATCTCATTTGGAGATCAGCCGGAGCAGGTCGCCGCTTTCCATCAAATGCTGCGGGATCTGCGCCAGAAGGATGGTGTTTACGGGAGCATCGATTTTAACAAACTCATCCCTATGCCAAAAGCCTTAGACATTGAATCCGGAACCAGGACAACCAACGGCCTTGACGCATATCGCCGGTTTATAACTGGTGACAAAGCCGGCGCGGAAGCTTTCCAAAAAGAACATCCGGAGGAATGGGCGCTTGGGAAACAGGCGTATGAGAATATTCAGCAGTACGGTTCCCCCACCTGGTACGAGTGGTGTAATAAAAATTGGGGAACCAAATGGAATGCGTATTCCTGTGTGGAACTGGGTAAGGATGATGATACCCTGGAGTTCTTTACTGCCTGGAGCAGCGTCCCGACAATTTTGGAGGCCCTTTCGAGAAAGTACCCGGATCAGACTATCTCCTACTGCTGGGCAGACGAGGACATCGGGAGCAATGTGGGAGAGGCTGTATACAAAAACGGAGAAATGATCGATGCAAACATCCCGGAACCCGGATCCAGAGAGGCGTATGAACTGGCGTCGGATATCATGGGGATCGACCTTGCAGACTTTGACCTCTATCTCTCTGCGGATAAAAGCACCTATGAGTACCATGAGGACCCACCCAAAACAAAACGCACCAAGGATGGGCCGGCGAGATGACATTTTACGAACAGGAACTTCGGAAACTGTTTGCGGACGGCATGGTGATCGGCAGCCCCAAGTTTACAGGCCGGGCCTGTTTGGGAACGCTGGGAAAGGATCTCCGTGTCCGTGTGCAGTTTGTGACATCCGGCTATGCGGACCACTATGACGCCATCAGCGTTACGGTGCTGAACCGCACAGACGGCGTGGTAGATAAGCTCCGCCTCCGGCTGAAGGATATCCTCGGCATCAAGCAGGTGCCGGGCAACCCCAACTTCCGTAATGGCGTATCACCGCATATCTGGGAAGATGGCGGAAAGGCGGAGTGGTATGCCTTCCGCCCAACCGCGGCGGACTATTCCGCCATGCGGCAGGCTGTGAGCGAGTACCTGGACGTGTTTCGGGATCGTGTGACGGAGCGCCGGCAGGACGGCCCGAAACTCGTTTACATCTGCGCCCCGCTGCGTGGCGAGGTAGAGAAAAATATCGCCTTCGCCAGAGAAAAAGCGCGGGAGGTGTTCGCGGAGGGCAACGTGCCCGTCTGCCCGCACCTCTTATTTCCGCCTATTGCCGACACTGGTAATCCGGCACAGGATCAGGCGGCACGGGAGATGGGCCTGCGGCTGGTGGAGCACTGCCAGCAGGTCAATGTGTACGGTACTGTGCGTACACCGGGGATGCTGGCGGAGATCCGCAGGGCGGAGGAACTTAACATCCCGGTCAAGGCCGACCAGCCAGGGCTTAAAAAGAAAAAGGACCGTCCCAGGCGCGGCCAGATCAGATAGGAGGTAAAATGGCAGAAATCAAGATAGTCACCATCGACGAACTGCGTCAGATGAACGATCAGGAGGGCCTCATCCTCCAGGGCTGCGGCGGGGACCTCCAGGAGTGGGTGGATGGTATCAATGAGCTGTTTGCCCAGGCTGGTATCCTACAGGCCGGCAGCGCATGGAAAGCCGAAGCTGTGAGGAGCTTCCAGTACGATGGCCTGACCAACCTGCTGTTTCCCTTTGAGGGTGTTTTGATGGATGTGGGAAAGCTGGCCATGTGGCGG
>CAJMRZ010000009.1 GCA_905215945.1 uncultured bacterium
CGGCGAGCTGCCGTTTGAGCTGACGGCGAGCATCGCAGGCGTTATGCTCGTGCGAGCGGTGCGTCCCGACTCCAGGGGGAGCAAATGGCTCGCCGTGCTCGGCGTCCTCGTTAACGTTGGTCTGGCTGGCTACGAGATCGTTTCGTCCCTGCGGGTTGGCGGCAAACTCATTGCCGTTCAGCTGGTGCTGACGTTTGTGCTGGTGATTGCTGCTAACTTTATCGTCTATCGTCTCACGCGCGACACCGCGCCCGACGAGCTTATGCGCTGGGCGTTGATGGTGCTGGCCGTGTGGGCCGCTCAAGCCATCATCCTCAACGTCATTGTTAAGCCGCTGTGGTCGCGCCCGCGCATGCGCGTGATCGAGGTGACGCAGGGGCTCGATTTTCAGCCGTGGTGGGTGATTGGCAACCCCGACAAGTGGGCCTTTATCGCCGCCGGCGTGATCAAGGACGGCTTCAAGTCGTTTGCGAGCGGACACACGGCGCATGCGGCGATCGGCCTTATGCTCGCCGGGCTTCCCGCGGCGGCCTTTAAGGAAAAACCGTCGCGCCGCCGGGTGGTCTTTTGGACGGCGGCTATGGTCGCGGCGCTCGTCGCCTTTGGCCGCATCGTGATCGGAGCGCACTTTTTGAGTGACGTGAGCTGCGGCTTTGCCCTGGTGCTGGCGCTTGAGTGCCTTGCCGCGCGCATTGCCTATCCCAACGGCGTACAATAGCTCCGTTTGAATCATCTGGCCGATACCCGGTAAGAGAGGATTGCCATGCTCGCGTTTAACAACGATTATTCCCACGGTGCACATCCGGCAGTGCTGCAGGCGCTCGTCGACACCAACATGGAGCCGCAGCCCGGCTACGGTACCGATGCACACACCGAGCGTGCCAAGCAGCTTATCCGCGAGGCCTGTCAGGTCCCCGATGCCGACGTGTTTTTTCTGGTGGGCGGCACGCAGGCCAACGCGACGGTGATCGATATGCTGCTTGCGCCCTACGAGGGCGTCGTTGCTGCCGAGACTGGCCACGTCGCCTGTCACGAGGCGGGCGCCATCGAGTTTGGTGGCCACAAGGTGCTCACCATCCCCGGCTACGAGGGCAAGATGCACGCCGAGGACCTCGAGAACTATATCCAGGTGTTCTACGAAAACGAGAGCTACGAGCACACGGTGTTCCCGGGCGCCGTGTACGTGAGCCTATCGACTGAGTACGGCACGCTGTACTCCAAGGCCGAGCTCGCGGCGATTCACGCGGTGTGCCAGAAGCGCGAGATTCCGCTGTTTGTGGACGGTGCTCGCCTGGCCTATGCGCTGGCGGCCGATGAGTGCGACATTACCCTGCCCGAGCTGGCGCAGCTGTGCGACGTGTTCTACATCGGCGGCACCAAGTGCGGCGCGCTCTGCGGCGAGGCTGTGGTGTTCTGCGGCATGCGCGCCCCGGCGCATCCCATTCCGCGTATTAAGCAGCACGGCGCGCTGTTGGCCAAGGGCCGCCTGACGGGCGTGCAGTTTGAGGCGCTCTTTACCGACGGCCTGTATTTTGAGATTGGCCGTCAGGCGATCGAAACCGCGCAGGCGCTTCGTCGCGTGCTGCACGAGCACGGCTACCGGTTCTTCTTGGAGACGCCCACAAACCAGCAGTTCGTGATCCTGCCCAACGAGGACATGGCCCGCATTCGCGAGCATGCCTCGATCGAGTACTGGGAAAAGTACGACGAGACCCACACCGTGGTGCGCTTTTGCACTAGCTGGGCCACGACGCAGGAGGACATCGACGCGCTGGCGGCTGTCCTGTAGCCTGATGTAATGACGAGGGGCCGCCCTGCGCTGGGTTTGGCGCAGGGCGGTCTTTGCTTTTTGGGGGAGAAGGGTTGTATGACCGAGATGTCCGAGCCGACGATTCGCCTGGCGACGCCCGATGATGCGCCGGCGTTGCTTGCCATCTATGAGCCGTATGTGCGCCAGACGGCGATTACCTGCGAATACGAGGTGCCGAGCGTTGAGGAGTTCGCCGGGCGCATCGAGCGTACGCTCAAGCGCTATCCGTATCTGGTGATGGAGCTGGACGGGCGTCCGGTAGGTTATGCCTATGTGAGTCCGCTCAACAGCCGCGAGGCATACGACTGGTCGGTCGAGACGTCGATCTACCTGGCGCGCGACATGCGCCACGGCGGGCTGGGCCGCAAGCTGCATGACGCGCTCAAGCAATGCCTGATCGCGATGGGCATCACCAACATGTGCGCGCTCATTGCCGTGCCGCACGACAAGGACGACGAGTATCTAACGCACAACAGTCAGGATTTCCATGCCCATATGGGATATCGCTTGGTGGGCGCCTTCGATCGCTGCGCCCAAAAGTTTGGCCGCTGGTACGACATGTGCTGGATGGAGCTGGTCCTTGCCGAGCGCGTCCCTAACCAACCCAAACCAACCTGGTTCCCCGACCTCCCCAAACCTACCATTTAGGGACAGGTTAGCCGATGGGCTCGGTGTATTTGGCGCGGTCGGTGCGTTGGATGCGCTTGGAGACATGGAGCGGGCGGCCGTCGGTGTCGTAGACGTAGTCGGTGATCAGGATCAGCGCCTGCCCACGCTCAACGTTGAGCAAAAACGCCTCGTTTTGCGAGGCATAGCACACCTCAAAGGTCTTGTGCCCCTGTGCCGGCGCGCGATGGAATTCTTGACGCAGCGTGGCGTAGAGCGAACCGTTGATATCGCGATCGATGAGCGTCTCGAAGCTTGGCGGCAGGTAGGTGGTCTCCAGGCACAGCGGCACGTCGTCCAGGTAGCGCAGGCGGACAAGTTTGACGAGCTTGCTGCCCACGGCGGCATCAAAGAACTTAGCTATGCTGCCGCCCGCCTTGGTAAAGCCCGAGTCCACCGTGCGCGTGGTGGGCTTCATGCCCTGGCCTTCGACCTGCTTGGTATAGCTCGAAAACACTAGGTTGTTCTCGTGGAGCGCCGGTGTGTCGGCCACAAAGGCGCCGCGCCCGCGCTCGGTGCGCACCAGGCCCTCATCAACGAGAACCTTAAGGGCGTGGCGCACGGTGCTGCGCGACAGCCCCGATTCGTCCATGAGCTCCATCTCGGACGGCAGCTTGTCTCCGCGTGCGTAGATGCCGGCGGTGATGCGGTCGCGAAGCGTACCCGACAAGCGCTCGTATTGGCTCAGTTTCTTTTTAGATGAAGCGTTCATGCGATCAACCTGTATCTAACCTGTATGCGAATCTAATCAAGCATGTATTCAATACAACAACAAAACCGCTGGTAGCCAGTTATCGAAAACCGCATCAGCAATATTTCTAAGATAAATATAGCATACAACTAGTCGACATAACCAAAACATGTATGTAACTTGTATGCCATCGAGAGCATCAAACGAGAAGAAAGGCTGATGCACGATGACTACTCAGGAACAGGTTAAGGATGTCGTCTCCCAGGTTTTGGCTGACAAGGCAGACAAGGGCGGCATCAAGCGCGTTGTGTGGATTGGCGCTGGCGGATCCAACGGCGGCAACTATCCTGCCCAGTACTTTATGGAGCACGAGGCCACGCAGGTCGTGAGCTCCAGCTACACCAGCAATGAGTTCGTGCACGCAACTCCTGCCTACGTTAACGAGAACACCCTGGCCGTCGTCGTGTCCATGCGCGGCACCAAGGAGACCATCGTCGCCGCCCAGGTCGCCAAGGACCACGGCGCCAGCACCATCGCCATCTATGTTGACGAGTCCGGCCTCACCGAGGTCTGCGACTACAAGATCCAGTACGACAGCCTGGCCGTCGACGAGTCTTGCATGGCTCGCACCAACTCTGCCGTCGTGACCATGATCGCCATGGAGCTTACGCAGCAGACCGAGGGCTATGCCGAGTACGAGACCGCTATGGCCGCGTTCGACTTGGTCGACCCCATCTATCGCAAGGCCGTCGAGTACACCCGTCCGCTCGCTGCCAAGTGGGCCGAGCAGAACGCCGACAAGCCCTGCATCAACGTCATGGCCCAGGGCCCGCTCTTTGGTGCCGCCTACGTCTTTAGCATCTGCAACGTGCAGGAGATGCTGCAGATCGACTCCTGCACCATCAACACCTGCGACTTCTTCCACGGCCCCTTCGAGATCCTGGACAAGCGCACCTCGCTGTTCCAGCTCATTAGCGTCGGCCGCAGCCGCTGCAACGACGAGCGCGGCATCCGCTTCGTCAACCAGTACGGTGGCGAGCGCGTCTATCAGCTCGACGCCAAGGAGCTCGGCCTCAACGACATCAAGGACAGCGTGAGCGAGTACTTCAACCACCTGATCTTCGCCCCGATCCTCAACAATGTGTACATGCGCGCGCTCTCTGCCGTCACGCACAAGGACTACATGACGCGCCGCTACATGTGGAAGCTGGACTACTAGGGGATAGAGCGGCCTAACAGCTCGATGTCCTCATAAGTTGCGGTGGAATAGTTCCTGCTTGGGGGTTTGAAGCCTCTATTTAGGAACTATTTCACCGCAACCGCCAAGTAATCCGCTGGGGACGGAGGAAAACGGATCACTTTTCCGCTCACCGATTTGTGTCTTGAAAAATGTATATAACGACTATAACGTAGTACGAAACATATTGGAAACAATACCGAGGAGGCTGCGTTGAAGAAGAGCAATCTGGGCTATGTGCTGGTGCTGATCGCCGCGCTTATGTGGGGCAGCATCGGAATCTTTGTAAACGGCATTGCGGCCATGGGCGTTTCGTCCCAGAGCATGGCTGCCTTTCGCCTGTTGGTCGGAGCGCTTATCTTGGCGCCGGTCCTGATGTTTATGGGCTGCCGTCCGGGTGAGGGGTCTACCGTGGCTCAGGGTCCGCTGGCCCTGTTTAAGGCAAGCCCTAAAGAGCTTGTTCCTTGTGCGCTTGTTGGCATCGTCGGTTTGGCCGCCGCCAACACCTGCTATTACGAGTGCATGGGCGAGGTGGGCATGTCCACGGCCTCGGTGCTGCTCTACACCTCGCCGGTGTTTGGCGTCATGCTCGGCCGCGTGCTTTATCGCGAGGACGTGACCCCCAACAAGCTCGTTGCCATTGTCTTTAACATCGTAGGCTGCGTGCTTGCAGTGACCAATGGCGACCTTTCCGGTTTTCATTTTTCGGTTTGGGGCGTCACGTCGGGCGTGATTGCAGGCCTTTGTGGTGCGTCGCTCGCGGTGTTTAGCCGAATAGCAACCAAGACGGTCCACCCGCTGGCTGTCACGTTTTGGGGCTTTGTTTTTGGCGGTGCGGTTATGGCAGCTATCGCGGCTCCGTGGCCGGATGTCGCCGCGGCAATGTCGCCACAGCTGCTGCTGTTGTTCCTTGGCTTTGGACTCATCCCCACAGCCGTGGCCTACATCTTATATATGCAGGGTCTGTCCATGGGGCTCGAGACGTCGAAAGTTCCCGTCGTAATGTCATTCGAGACGGTCGTCACCGTACTGGTGGGCATTGGTGTCTACGCCGAGCCCGCCGGCGCGATTAAAGTCCTGGGCATCGTGCTGGTGCTCGCGTCCATCCTGATTATGAACACCGACTTCTCCAGGCTGCGCAACAGTGTGTTTGTCGGTCATGTCGTTGAGAGCATGACCTTTAAGCCCAATGCGTGGTGGACGGAGAAATCGCAGGACATGGATCTGTTTAAGGAACGCACCGGCATCGCGCTGGAGCCCACCGTGCAGGAAAGCCCCTGGTACTTCGTGCGATAGGGGATTGCGCGCAGGGTCTGACCTGGGGTTATCCAGCTAGCGCCGGCCTACCCAGTCCAACGTTTCGAGTACGTTAAACCCGTCAACGGTCGATTTTCACCCGCGAACGGTCTTTATACTAATTAGCAATATAAGCAACGTATAAGACGTTATAATGACCATAACGAAAAGGAGGAGGCAAGATGAATCAGATCATTCTCGCATCTCATGGCGGCCTGGCCGCAGGCGCCAAAGACACGCTCGAGATGGTTCTCGGCGACGTGTCGAACGTCCACGTCGTGTCGCTTGCTCGTGACGACAAGGAGCCCATCACCAATAAGGTTGAGGCTATGATCGCCACGTTCAACGCGGACGACACCGTCTATGTGCTGACCGATATGCTCGGCAGCTCGGTCAACAACAACATGGTCGAGCTTTCCAAGAACGGCACGAAGTTCACGGTTGTCAGCGGTTTCAACATCCCGCTGGCTCTCACGCTCGCTATGAGCCCCGTCCCCGTCAAGGGCGCCGAGCTCGCGGCCCTCATCAACGAGGCCCGCACCGGTCTGACCAACCCCAACGCACCGGTCGAGGCCGCCGCGGCTCCCGCCAAGAAGGCCAAGGCGTCCCGTCACAGCTCCGGTCCCGCCAAGATCGTCCTCGCACGTCTTGACTACCGTCTGCTGCACGGCCAGGTCGTCTTTACCTGGACCACCAAGGTTCAGGCCGAGCGCATCATCGTCGTCGACAACGCTGCCGCCAACGATGACATCAAGAAGGGCGCTCTTAAGCTGGCCAAGCCCCAGGGCGTGCGCCTGAACGTCTTCACCGTCGAGCGTGCCCTCGCCAAGATGGACAAGCTCAACACCCTCGGCGAGCGCGTCATGTTCGTCTTTGGCAACACGGCCGAGATGCTGCAGTTCTGCCAGGGCTACAAGCTCGACGCCATCAACCTGGGCGCCACCGCCAACCACGACGGTGCCGATCAGGTCGGCGGCAAGGACAGCTCCGTCTTCTTCGACGCCGCCCAGAAGGCCGACGTCAACCAGCTGTTCGACATGGGCATCAAGCTCTATGTCCAGCAGACCCCTACGTATCAGAGCGTCGACATCGACGCCAAGCTGTAATCAACCAGGCTTTTGCCTGACTGAAAGGAGAAGGGTATGAATACGTTCATCAGTGCGGTGCTCGTCGGCCTCGTCGGCGTGTTCTGCATGTGGGACTCCCGCCTGCTCGGTCGTCTTAACTTCGAGCAGCCCCTCGTTGGCGCTACGCTCGTCGGTCTGCTGCTGGGCGATGTGCCCACCGGCCTTGCCGTCGGTGCCGCCGTCGAGCTCGTGTCCATGGGCCTGGTGCAGGTCGGCGCTGCCGTTCCGCCCGATATGGTCCTGGGCGGCATCGTGGCCGCTGCCTTCGCATGCCTGACCGATGCTTCCGCCGAGACCGCCATGACGATCGCCATCCCGGTCGCCGTCCTGGGTCAGCTCCTCGGCATCGTGTTCCGTTCCATCATCGCCGCCCTCACCCATGTGGCAGATAGCGCGATCGATAACGGAAAGTTCAAGACCGCCTACCGCATGCACATCTGCGCCGGCTCCGGTCTGTACGCCGTCATGTACTTCCTGCCGATCTTCCTCGCCGTCTTTGTTGGCACCGACCTGGTTCAGGCCATCGTCAACATGGTTCCCGAGTGGCTGTCCACTGGTCTTAACGTTTCGACCAAGATCATGACCGCCTACGGCTTGGCCCTGCTGCTCACCATGATGATCAAGAAGGGTATGACTCCGTTCCTGTTCATCGGTTTCCTGCTCGCCGCTTACCTCAACCTGTCCGTCATCGCGGTCGCTCTGATCGGTGTGTGCCTGGCTGTCGTCTTCATGGGCTTCAAGTTCAACGGTTCCCATGCAGCCGCCGGTGTCGATTCCGACTACGATCCGCTCGAAGACGACGAAGACTAAGGAGGAACACACTATGGCAACCGCAACCAAGGACGTGTCCCTGAACAAGAAGGTCAGCCAGTTCTTCTGGCGCTCCTGGGCCATCCAGGCCTCTTGGAACTACGAGCGTCAGATGAACATGGGCTTCCTCTACGGCATGGTTCCCACGCTTGATCGCCTCTATCCGGATGAGTCCGACCCCAAGCAGCTCGCTGCTAAGAAAGAGGCTTACCACCGTCACATGGCGTTCTACAACTGCACCCCGCAGACGAGCGCTTTCATCCTGGGCCTCGCCGCCTCCATGGAGGAGGAGTACGCCAAGGATCCCGAGAACTTCGATCCCGATTCGATCAACGCGGTCAAGACCTCCCTCATGGGTCCGCTTTCCGGCATCGGTGACTCCTTCTTCCAGGGTACCATCCGCGTTATCGCTTTTGGCCTGGGCGTTCAGCTGGCTCAGCAGGGCTCCATCATGGGCCCGATCCTGGCCATGCTCATCTCCATCGTCCCCTCTGTGCTGATCACTTGGTTCGCAGCCAAGATGGGCTATCAGGGCGGCCACGAGTACCTGAGCAAGCTTCAGGGCGGCGACCTCATGGAGAAGCTCATGTATGTCTGCGGCATCGTGGGCCTTATGTCCGTGGGCGGCATGATCGCTACGCTGATCGGCGCCACCACCCCGCTGCAGTTCGCTGAGGGCACCGTTGTTATCCAGGACATCCTGGACGGCATGATGCCCCAGATGATCTCCCTCGGCCTCACCGGCCTTATGTACTGGCTCATCAAGAAGAACGTCAACACCGGTTGGCTTCTCGTGATCGCCATCGTGGGCGGCATCGCCCTCTCCGCGGCCGGCATCCTGGCCTAGTCGCGACCAAGCGCCTAACCGCTTTCCCCCGGGGGCCTGCCTGGCATCCCATACCCCAGGCAGGCTTCCATCCCCAAAATGCGACAATGGGACAGTCCCCTTGTCGCATCCTCAACGGACCGGCGACTCGGTCCAAACCACGGTAACCCTGCGAGCGCCCGGCAATGTGGCGCCGCAAAAATCGAAAGGAATGTGTCAGATGTACGAGATCGACCTTAACCTCCCTAAGCAGATCGTCGCTGACGTCCTGTCCAACCACGAGATCCACAGTGTCGCCTTCGTCGGCTGCGGTGCTTCCATGTCCGACCTGTACCCCGCCAAGTACTTCCTGGCCAACAACACGGACAAGCTGAACGTTCAGATCTTCACCGCTAACGAGTTCAACTACGACACGCCTTCCTGGGTCAACGAGCACACCTTCGTGATCACCTGCTCCCTCGGTGGCTCCACGCCCGAGACCGTCGAGGCCAACAAGACCGCCAAGAAGCACAACTGCCCGGTCGTCTCCCTCACCAACAAGGCTGGCTCCGCTCTGACCGTCGACGCCGACCACGTCATCGTCCACGGCTTCCACGCCAACTATGCCGCCAAGGCCGAGAAGCCTGGCTACGCCATCGCTCTCGCTCTCGAGATCCTTCAGCAGACCGAGGGCTATGATCACTACGAGGATATGATCACCGGCCTCACCAACATCTTCGACCTGTGCGAGAACGCCGCTCAGCACTGCACGAAGCTTGCCAAGAAGTTCGCTGAGGACTTCAAGGACGACAAGATGATCTACTTCATGGCTTCCGGTGCCTCCGAGAAGATGGCCTACTCTCACGCCGCCTTCCTGTTCACCGAGATGCAGTGGATCGACGCCGCCGCCTACAACACCGGCGAGTACTTCCACGGCCCGTTCGAGGTTTCCACCGAGGGTAAGCCCTACGTCTTCTTCATGTCCGATGGTGCTACCCGTCCGATGGACGCCCGCGCCCTCACCTTCCTTGAGCGCATGGGCGCCAAGGTCGCTCTGATCGACTCCAAGGACTACGGTCTGGCCGACGCCGTGCCGGCGAGCGTCATCACCTACTTCAACCCGCTGCTGCACCTCGCCGTTATGCGCGAGTACGGCAACCAGATCGCCGAGGCCCGTCAGCACCCGCTGACCATGCGTCGCTACATGTGGAAGCTTTCCTACTAATCACAAGTAAGTAAACCTTACGGGTTGATTGAGAGGGGATGGGGTTTGCGCCCCGTCCCCTTTTTTGCTATCGAAAGGAGATACGTATGATCAAGGCAGTGCTGTTTGACATGGACGGCGTGCTGGTCGATACCGAGTGGTTCTACAACCGTCGTCGCGTGGCGTTTATGGAAGAGAAGGGCTTTCACTTTGACGAGATCCCCGATCTTTCGGGGTCTAACGAGCCCGCCATTTGGAAGTCGCTGGTACCCGACGATGTTGAGCTGCGCGAGCGCCTGCGCGTGGAGTACAAGCAGGTCTACAGCCCGGTCCATCCCGTTCCGTATGCCGAGCTGCTCAACGAGCAGACAGAGCCGGTGATGCGCGAACTGCACGAGCGCGGCGTGAAGTGTGCCATCGCGAGCTCGTCCTATCGCGAGCTGATCGATGAGCTGGTTGAGATCGCCGGTATTGCCGACGTACTGGATTACACCATCAGCGGCCACGAGTGCAGCGCGTTTAAGCCCGACCCCGAGATCTACCTGCGCGCCATGGAGGCGCTGGGCGTGGAGCCGGCCGAGTGCCTGGTCATCGAGGACTCGCCGATGGGCATTGAGGCGGGCAAGCGCTCCGGCGCCCGCGTCCTGGCGCTGCGCCCGCACGAGGGCGTCAACCTCGATCAGTCCGCTGCCGACGTTGTCATCGACAACCTGACCGACATTTTGGCCGCTTTGTAGTGTCAATCCGCCGCGAGAAGCATTGGTTCACGCGTCTCTTGCTGCGGATTGGCTTAATTTGTCATCTATTTGGATTCGTTTGGCTTCGATACGGACTAAGTGAGTAGACTTTTTGGTGCAGGACGAGCACAAAGTGCATTTGCTCTAGTAAAACCGCAGGTCACAGGGGTGGCGGTTTTGGGTGTGCTCGGCAGATCGTAAAAAGTCTACTCACTTGTAATTTGGGCCTTTGGTCGTGGGGGTTGCTGGTCCCGTTTTGGTTGTCGAGGGAGGTTGAATTGAAGCGTCCCCGCACGCTCCATGCTACAATCGCGGGCATGCCCCACAACCACATCTGCCTTCGAAAGGAGCCTACGTGGCGAACGCCATCGATCAGCTCACGGACCGCGTGCTCATGCTCGGCCGCCTTACCATCGTCCGCCGCGCCATTACTGCCGTGGCGGTTACGATTTCCGCCGTTCTCCAGACATTCCTGATCCAGGCGTTCATTCAGCCCGCCGACCTGCTTCCGAGCGGTCTCACCGGCGTCGCGGTCCTGCTCGATCGCGTTACCTCGCTGGGCGGCGTTCACATCGACATCTCGCTCGGTATGCTCGCGCTCAACATCCCCGTGGCGCTCCTATGCTGGAGCGGCATTAGCAAGCGCTTTGTCATCTTCTCGATGATGCAGGTCGTGCTCTCGTCGCTGTTCCTCAACGTCTTTCACTTCGCTCCATTTTTGGGTGACAAGATTATGCTCATCATTTTTGGCGGCGTGGTCTCGGGTCTGGGCGCTGCCATCGCGCTAAAGTCCGGCGCATCTACCGGTGGCACCGACTTTATCGCGCTGTGGGTCTCCAACCACACGGGCAAGACCATCGACAGTTTCTATCGTCGCTACGACCGCGTGACGCTGCAGATTACGACGCGCAAGGCAGACGAGGTCATGACTGCCTACGTAAACCATTTTCAGCACGGCATTAGCTGCGCCGAGGTCGTCGGCGGATACAGCCGCGAAAAGATGTACCTGCTGAACACCGTTGTTTCGACCTACGAGAGCCAGGACATTATCAAGCTGGTGTGCGACATTGATCCCGGCGCCGTGATCAATGTGTTCCACACGCTCAACTTTGTGGGCGGCTGGTGGGGCGGTCATGTCGACGAGCCCATGCCCACGGCCGTTCCCGATCCCGACAAGCCCGCACGCATGGCCAGCAGGCAGGCGCGCCTCAGCGAGCAGGATAGCCTGCAGCAGGACGACGGCAAGTAGGGTTTTGGCATTTTGCCGGCCTGGCGCAATCCTGTCCGCTTGAGCCTCCCGAAAGCCTCGTTGCTTTCAGGAGGCTCTCGTTTGCCCAGATAAAACCTACCAAAATGAAGCTGTCGCTTTTTGGTAGGGAGGGTGTATCGTTTTATCATTATGAGGTAACATGAAACTAGACGTTATATACGTATTAGTTATTTCGATATTTCGATAAGAGTGATTAGATATGCCTACGCCCAAAAATGCACCGCTTTACCAGCAGATTTACGACGAAATCAAGGATGCGATCGAGAAAGGTGTTTATGCACCCAAGGAGCGTATTCCGTCCGAGCTTGAGCTAGCCGAGCAGTACGACGTGAGCCGAATTACGGTGCGCCGCGCTGTCGAGGAGCTGTGCTCCGATGGTTACCTGGTTAAGCAGCAGGGCCGCGGCACCTTTGTCTCCACGCCGCACATCAATCGCCAGTTTCACGCCTCGACGCTGCAGACGTTTACCGCGCTGTGTGCCAACAACGGCATGAAGGCCGGTGCACATGTGGTCGATCGCCAGATTGTGCCGGCGCGCCAAAACGAGATGGAGTTCTTTGGCCTGCAGAAGGATGCGCTGCTGCTGCATATCAAGCGCGTGCGTACGGCCGACGGCGAGCCCATCTTTGAGGAGAACATCTTTGTGCCGTTTGACGCCTACCGTGAGCTGTTGACGGCCGATCTTGAGGACAAGTCGATTTTTGCCGAGGTCGAGCGTGTTGGCGGAACGCCGATTGTCTCGGTTGGCTACCGTACGGTCGAGGCCGTTCGAGCTAACGCCGAGCAGGCGGCCGAGCTGGGCATTGCTCCGCACGATCCGCTGCTCAACCTGCGTGCCGGCTTTACCGGTCCCGATGACGAGCCGGTTTTGATGGGTAAGCAGTACTACGTGGGATCGCGCTACGTTATGGTGATGTAGGGTTGGTTCCGCCGTTCTAACGAACGGCGGATCGGTCGACGCTGCAAGCCCGCCAGAGCGGCAATCTGCCTTTCAACTTCGGCGGCATGATCAAAAGATCAATGCCGCCTTGTTTCAAGGCACCTTGCTCGCTCTGGCGGGCTTTCGCTGTCGTTGCCAAAACATCGGCGTTGCCATGGCCCGGATGCGGCACTTGGGGACGTTCCTTTTAATATGAGCAGGACATTGTCAAGAGGCAAAATCGGGCCTGGCCCCAACGATATGGGGTCAGGCCCTCTCCCTATATCAGCCCGTCCGCGGCGACCTCGGCGTGTCTTACCGACGCTCGTCTTTGCAGTTTAATATCCGCCCGCGGCGATCTCTCGCTGGGCAATCCGTTGCTACGGCTGAGGCTTCTACGTCGAACCGACAGTCTGTGCACGCGTGTGGCGCCCTGGGCGCTCGCAGAAAAGGGACCTGAGGTTCGCCTCAACGGCTTCGGATCGAACCGCTTCCGGGGTGATCGGCTTATGTGCGGGGGGACCGCCCCCCTACGCCTCCTCGGCCATGAGGCCGACCGCCCATACCCAGCAGGCGAGCTCGCGCGCCGTGGCCACGTTCGCCTTGTTGCCGTGGACCCCGCGCGCGAGCAGCGCCTCCCGCCTCTCGACCAGCCTCCGCACGCCCTTGGCGGCATGCCTCCGGGCGCCCCGGTCCGGGGCCTGGCCCTTGGCGAGGTCCTTCGGCCGCCCCGAGCACGTCAGGTAGTGCCACGCGGCCTCGACCAGCGTCTTCCTCAGGTGCTTGTTGCCAGCCTTGGTGATCGCGCCCCTGCGGTCGCTCTCCCCGCTGGAGTGCTCGGAGGGCGTCAGGCCGACCCACGCCGCGAACGAGCGGGCATTCCTGAACCTCGAGAACTCGCCGGCCTCGAACACGAGGTCGGCGGCGGACGCGGTGTCTACGCCCTTGAGGCAGCGGAGGGAGTCGACCCTCTTCCTCCACCTGGGCTTGCGGGCCTCGGCCTCGACGAGCCCCTCGAGCCTCGCCTTCTCCTCCGCCGCCCGCCTGACCGCGTCGACGTAGTAGGCGAGCACGTCGTTGTCGGCCCCCTCCGCGAACCTTATCGACTCGATCCAGGACCAGTGCGCCCGGGTCCAGTTGCCCTTCCTGCGGCCGGTGGGCGTCCTCTCGTCGAAGACGAGCCCGTGCCTGAGCAGGAACTTGGAGAGCCGCTGCTTCGAGCGCGAGAGGTCGTCCCTCGCGTCCTCGAGCGCCCTGGTCAGGTCGCGGGCGGCCTCGCACTCGTCGTCGGGGACCCACACCTCGACCACGTTGCCGACCGACAGCATGCGGGCGAGGAACTCGGCGTCGTTGCGGTCGTTCTTCCTGCGCCTGTCCGCGCTGGGCTTGATCATCTTCGAGACGGCGCCGACCACGCAGTCGACCCCCAGGCCGGAAAGCCTCTTCTGCAGGTCGAAGCCCGTGACCCCGGACTCGTACACGCACCTGGCCCTGGGGTCCACGGAACGGACCCACTCCGCGACGGCGCCGGCGTCGTAGCCGAAGGTCGCGGCACGTACCTCCCCGGTCATGACGTCGAGGGAGACGGCCTTTATCGAGCGGGCGTGGACGTCGAGGCCGACGAAGGTGGTAGTATCGAGCATGGGAGCCCCTTCCATGAATGCGGCGTGGCCGCCACGGTTGGATTAGACACTCACCATTGTCGGCCTAATCCGCGGTCTTTCATGCAGCAGGGGCTCTCAATGTTTTTATGTCCTGCTCATATCGTCTCTGCCGGCACCTGGGGACACTCCTTAGCCGTTGGGGGCGTTCTTAAACGACTAGTCTGGGCGGCGGCCGTGTGCTGCTGTCCGCGTGGCGGCGTATAATCGGCGGCAGATGACTTGGACGTTAGGAAACCATGACCGATAACATGCAGCAGATGGCGCTCGACACGCTCGGCGCCTATTTTGGCTACACCTCGTTTCGCCCGGGACAGGACCGCATGGTCGATGCGATCCTTGCCGGTCGCGATGCGCTGGGTGTTATGCCCACGGGCGCCGGAAAGTCCATTTGCTACCAGGTGCCCGCGCTCATGCTGCCCGGCATCACCTTTGTGGTGAGTCCGTTGCTGTCGCTTATGGAGGACCAGACCCGCGCACTGCTCGCGGCGGGTGCGCGCCCCAGCTATCTCAACTCCAGCCTTACGCTGGCTCAGCAAAATACCGTGCTCAAGCGTGCTCGTGAGGGGCGCTACCAGCTAATGTATGTGGCACCCGAGCGCCTGCTCGAGCCACGCTTTCTGGCCTTTGCGCAGGAAGCTGCGGCCGAAGGCGGCATTGGCGTGCCACTCGTAGCTATTGACGAGGCCCACTGCGTGAGCCAGTGGGGGCAGGATTTCCGCCCCGCCTACCTGCAGATTCGCGAGTTCATCGATTCGCTGCCGCAGCGCCCCATCGTGGCGGCGTTACCGCTACGGCGACCGAGCGCGTGCGTGCGGACATTCAGCAGATGCTCGGCCTGCAAAACCCCGCGACGGTGGTGACGGGTTTTGATCGCAAGAACCTCTACTTTGGTTGCGAGGAGATGGGCGACAAGGCCAAGACCGCGTGGGTGCGCGACTACGTGATTGCGCATTCGAGCGAGAGCGGCATCGTGTATTGCTCGACCCGCAAGACCGTCGATGCGCTGGCAGGTGAGCTTGCCGAGGCGCTGGGCCCCAGTGGCATTCGCGTTGGCCGTTACCATGCCGGCATGGGCAACGACGCCCGCCGCCAGAGCCAGCGTGCCTTTATCGACGACGACATCCAGGTGATGGTTGCCACCAACGCCTTTGGCATGGGCATCGACAAGCCCAACGTGCGTTACGTGATTCACAACAACGTGCCCGAGAGCATCGAGGCCTACTGCCAAGAGGCGGGCCGCGCCGGCCGAGATGGCGATCCGGCCAGCTGCCATCTGCTGTGGAACGGTAACGATTTCCGCATGCGGCGCTTTTTGATCGACCGCGGCGATGCGGCCGACGAGGCGCTTGACGACGAGCAGCGCGCGTGGGCGCTCCAGAACCGTTATCGCCTGCTCAGCCAGATGGAGGGCTACTGCAATACCACCGGCTGCCTGCGCGAATACATGCTGCGCTACTTTGGCGACGAGGCCGCGGCCGAGCATGCGGCTGCGGCTGGCGCGGGCACCAACTGCCTCACGCAGTTTGAGGTCGAGGACGTCACCGATATGGCCCGCGCTGCCGTGCGCTATGTGGCCACGCGCCCCATGCGCTTTGGCAAGTCGCTGATCGCCGATGTGCTTCACGGCGGCAATACCGAGCGCATTCGCCAGATGAACCTGGATCAGGACCGTGGCTATGGTGAGCTGTCGAGCGAATCGGTCGGGCGCATCAAGGACATCATCGGCCAGCTGTGCGGCCGCGGTTATTTGGCTACCTCGCAGGGGCAGTACCCGGTCGTGGGGCTGGGCCCGCGCGCCGGCGAGGTCGAGGACGAGGCGTTTGCCTTTACCGTTAAGCGTCGCGCGTCCAAGCGCAAGGCCTCGGCCCGCGCCCGCCGTGCGGTTGATCTGCTGCGCGAGGAGGCCGAGCTGGATCAGCGCCCGCGCGTGGGTGACGATGTCGAGCTGTTCGAGCGCCTGCGTGCCCTGCGCAAGGAGATTTCGACCGAGCTGGAGATAGCGCCGTACATGGTCTTCTCCGACAAGGCCCTGCGCGGCCTGTGCCGCCTGCGCCCTCAGACGCGCGACGAGCTTATCCAGGTCAACGGCATCGGCGAGAAAAAGGCCGATGCCTTTGGCGAGCAGTTTATGGCAGCGATTGAAGAGTTTGAGTCCGAGCATGCACGGAATGGAGCGTAATGATGGCATCCGACGATAAAACCGAGCGCACTGAGGTGTCCGCCGTGCCGCTGTACCAGCAGGTCATGGACGACCTAAAAGGCGAGATCGCGCGTGGCGTGTACGCATCCGGCTCGCGCATTCCTTCCGAGATGGAGCTCGCGAAGTACTACGGCGTGGGACGCATCACCGTGCGCCGCGCCATCGAGGAGCTGTCGCGGGCGGGGTATCTCAACCGCCAGCAGGGGAGGGGCACGTTTGTGTGTGCGCCCAAACTCAAGCGCAAGATTGTCCAGAAGGGTGATGTTCAGAGCTTTTCCGAGGGTTGCGCTGCCAACGACATGGTGGCCGGAGCACGTCTGGTGTCGCGCACGGTGGTCGCGGCGACGCGCGAGGATGCGACGTTCTTTGGCGTGGAGCCCGGCTGCGAGCTTATCTTGGTCGAGCGCGTGCGCACGGCAGATGGCGTGCCCGTCATGCTCGAGAACAACGCCTTTGTGCTGGCCGACCATCCCTATCTGCAGACGCTTGCCGACAAAGACCTCACGGACAATTCCATCTTTGCACTCGTTGCCGAGCATTCGGGCCGCTCGCCGCTCAAGTCCGACCCCTGTACTGTGGAGATTGCGCTTGCCGATGCTCAGTCGGCCTCGCTGTTGGAGGTGCCGGTCGGCGAGCCGCTCTTCTATATGGAGGCATACTTTACCGATGAGGACGAGCGGCCCCTGCTGCTCGGACGCCAAAAGATCGTGGGCTCGCGCTACGTGTTCGACATCTAACGTCCACAGATAGAACAATATAGAACAAGTTTGGTGAAATGACTTCACGGGCGTCGTCGTGCGTGCTATAAATAGGACAACATAGAACGACCGCAGGTACGAGTTGTAGTCGTTCAAAACCGCCACACAAGAAGGGGCATCACCATGAACGCACACGATCTGATTCAGGAAATTATCGAGCGCAAGGGCAAGATTGAGAACGTCTTTTGGATCGCCTGCGGCGGTTCGATGATCGACCTGATGCCGGCCAACGAGCTGCTCAAGCGCGAGGCAACCACGTTTACCTCGACGGTCTACACGGCGCGCGAGTTTTGCCTGATGGCTCCCAAGAGTCTTGGCGAGAAGTCGCTCGTTATTGCCTGCAGCCACAGCGGCAACACGCAAGAGGTTGTCGACGGCTGCGAGATGGCGCTGGCAGCCGGCGCCGAGGTCGTGGCCATGACCGACTGCGAAGGCTCCAAGATCGATAACGGAAAGTGGACTACCTGGGTCTATCCGTGGGGCGAGGACGTGCCGCAGGCCGAGGTGCCGCAGGGCATCGGCGCTCTGATCGCTGCCGAACTGCTCGACCAGCAGGAGGGTTACGAGGCACTCGCCGACATGTACGCCGGCCTTAAGCAGATGGATGCCCTGCTGCCCGCTGCCCGCGAGAAGGTCAACGCCGAGCTGGGCGATCGCTTTGCCGAGCTCTGCCAGCAGCACAAGTTCTTCTATATCCTGGGATCCGGCCCCAACTTTAGCCAGACCTACGCTATGGCCATCTGCTCGCTCATGGAGATGCAGTGGCAGCACTGCTGCTACATCCACTCCGGCGAGTACTTTCACGGCCCCTTCGAGGCCACCGAGCCCGGCGTGTTCTACTTTGTGCAGCTCGGATCGGGCGAGTGCCGCCCCATGGAGGAGCGCGCGCTGGCGTTCCTCAACACGCATACCGATACGGTAATGGTGCTCGATGCACTCGAGTACGGCGTGGGCGAGGTGCCCGCCAGCGTGCGTTCGTACCTGGAGCCGATCTTCTTCTACAACATGAGCTGCGAGCTGCGCGCCGCCCGCGGCAAGGTGTTCGACCACAGCCCCGAGATTCGTCGCTACATGGGCATCGAGCAGTACTAGGTACCGGGAATAACCTCTCACGACGGGGCTTCCGCCAAGTGCGGGCCCCGTTTTGCTTTGCCAAGAAAGAAATGGGGATTGAACATGCGCGTGCTTGATTTGACTCACACTATTAGGGAAGACATGCCGGTATTTCCCGGAGCCGATACACCCAAGCTGCTGCCGGCGAGCATCTACGAGCACGACGGATTTAAAGAGACGCTCATGCAGATGTACACCCATACGGGGACGCATATGGATCCACCGGCGCATCTGTTTGCCGACCGCACGACGCTCGATGCGTTTCCGGCAAGCCAGTTTATAGGCAGGGCATTGGTTGTCGATTGCCGCATGCTCGCCGAGGGTGAGGCCATTACTGTGGAGCAGCTCCGTCCCTATGGCGATAAGGTGACCCAAGCCGAGTTTTTGCTGTTCAACTTGGGTTGGGATAAGCGCTGGGGAACCGAGGCGTACCTTGGCGACTATCCTTGCTTGGACGACGAAGTGTTGGACCTGATCATCGACGGCGGCTACAAGGGCATCGGCTTTGATGTAATTGGGCTCGACCCCATCGCGGATGAAAACCTGACGCGCCACAAGAAGTTGTTCCGCGCATGCGATATCGTCAACATCGAGAATCTTAAGGACCTGGACTGTTGCGGCGACGATCTGTTCTGGTTTAGCTGCGCACCGCTCAA
>CAJMRZ010000010.1 GCA_905215945.1 uncultured bacterium
CACGCAAAGGAAAGCACTTAATGTGCTTTCCGTCTTGCGCAGGACTGTAGAGCAGGAAAGTTCATATGCGCCGCCCGGCTCCCGCGGCTCTCAGGGGCATCTCTCATGCAAAAACTTTTGTTGGGTAAAGTCCGAGGTCAGTGGCGTTTTATACCGAGAAATTCAAAAAAAGTTGAAAATTCATTACATATTTGCGTTGACTTTAGGCAACTAAAGTTTCATACTCCTTTTCAACCACTGGGGGATGTGAACACGCACGGATCGTTCACATCATGATCGAAGAGGATTTCTTAGACATGTTCACGCATCAGCTAAACATTATCAGCGTAGTAATTATCTGATGCGGGTTAGCACATACAGCTGGCCCGTACGATAACGGGCGGCTGATGAAGATGAGGGCCGTCGAGCGCAACCGACGGCCCTCATTTTTTATGTCTGAGTAGTTCTTTTTAGAGGAGGAAATGTAATGAACGGAGTTTTGCTCATGGTTGTGGCTGCGGCGGTGCTTGCCTGCGGCTATCTGGGCTATGGCCGATGGCTGGCCAACAAGTGGGGCGTTGACAAGGAGGCCCTCACGCCGGCCAAGCGCATGAAGGACGGCAAGAGCTTCTCGCCCGTCTCCGCCTTCACCGCGTTCTCGCACCAGTTCAGCTCGATCTGCGGTGCTGGCCCTGTCACGGGTACGATCGTCGCCATGGCCTTTGGCTGGCTGCCCGTCGTGCTCTGGGTCCTCGTCGGCGGCATCTTCTTTGGTGCCGTCCACGACTTTGGTGCCCTGTACGCTTCGATGAAGAACAACGGCAAGTCGCTCGCTCAGCTCATCGAGAAGTACATCGGCAAGACCGGCCGTCGCCTGTTCCTGCTGTTCTGCTGGCTGTTCTGCATCATCGTCATCGCCGCTTTCACCGACATGGTCTGCAAGACGTTCATGTTCACCCCGGCCGTTGACGCTTCTGGTGCTGCTACCGGTGCCGTCGACTTCACCAAGTCCTATGCCGCCGGCTGCGCTGGTACCATCTCCATCCTGTTCACCTTCGTCGCTATCGCCTTTGGTTGGGCCCAGAAGAAGTTCAACCTCACCGGCGCTGCCGAGTTCGTCACCGGCGTGGTCCTCATGGTTCTCATGTTCGCCGTCGGTATGCAGTTCCCGGTCTACCTGGATAAGTTCCAGTGGTTCGCCGTCGTCATGGTCTACCTGGTCTTCGCTGGCGCTATGCCCATCCAGATGCTCAAGACCCCGCGTGACTACCTCACTTCCATCATGATGATCGTCATGATCGTCTGCGCTGTCCTCGGCATCGTCGTCCTGGGCGTCAACGGTCAGGCCACTATCACCGCTCCGGTCTTCACCGGCTTCTCCACTGCCTCCGGCATGATGTTCCCGGTCCTGTTCGTCTCTGTCGCTTGCGGTGCTCTCTCCGGTTTCCACAGCCTCGTTTCTTCCGGCACCTCTTCTAAGCAGGTCGAGAAGGAGCAGGACGCCGTCAAGGTCGGTTACGGCGCCATGATCGTCGAGTCCTTCGTCGGCATCCTTGCCATCATCGTCGCCGGCATCATGTTCTCCGACATGAACACCGCCGGTACCGGCGCCCTCAACGCCGGTGTCGCTTCCACCCCGTTCCAGATCTTCGCCGCTGGCATCTCCCGCGGTATGCAGGCCTTCGGTGTTGACGGCACGCTCGCTACCGTCTTTATGACCATGAACGTCTCCGCTCTGGCCCTGACCTCGCTCGACGCCGTCGCCCGCATCGCCCGCACTTCGTTCTCCGAGTTCTTTGCCCAGACCAACGATGCCCTGGCCATCGAGTCCAAGGCCGGCTACATGAAGGTCCTCGGCAACCCCTGGTTCGCCACGGTCGTTACCCTGCTTCCCGGTCTCGCCCTCGCTTTTGGTGGCTATGCCAACATCTGGCCGCTCTTTGGTGCTTCCAACCAGCTGCTCGGCGGCATGACCATGATCACCCTCGCCGTGTTCTGCAAGTGCACCGGCCGCAAGGGCTGGATGCTCTACGTGCCCGTCGTCTTCCTGCTCTGCTGCACCTTCACCTCGCTGGTCCAGAGCGCCATGGGCTGCATGGCCGCTGTCCAGGCTTACGGCTTCTTCGGCACCATCCCGGCTACCGCCACCACGGCCGCCGTCTCCGTCGCCGCCACCAAGGGCCTGCAGCTTGTCTTCGCCGTCCTGCTGATGGTCCTGGGCCTCATCGTTGCCGTTAACTGCCTCAAGGAGTTCTTCGGCAAGGAGGCCGGTTCCATGCCCGACGAGGAGCCCGAGTGGTCCGAGATGGGCAAGGCCGAGTATGGCCGCGCTGCTGCTGCCGAGGCTCCCACCGACGCCGAGGCCGCCAAGGCCTAGTCAGCTTGATGGGCTAGCCGTTCCATCCATATGACTCGGAAAGACCGGGTCCGCAACGACGCGGACTCGGTCTTTTTTCATGCAAAAGCGGGCGACGCCCGAGTGTTCTCGCAGATGTTTTGCGTGGATAAGGGCGCGCGTTGTACCATATAGACGTATATGTGTACATATGAAAGGGGCCCCGTGGCCAAGACGGTATATTCCGATAACCAAAATAATGTCGATGCCCTGGCTGAACGTCTGAGCAGCCAGACGTCGCTTTCTGCCGAGCGTGCCAAGCTGGTTGCCTACGACCTGCTCTGCCGCAAGGCGCTCAAGATTAAGTCGAGTGCGCTGGCGCAAATTTTCCGCTCCGTCGATAAGGAATGTGACACCAAGGCGATGCGCGATGAACTTATCGCGGCAAATATCGTGACCAAGATCGAGGGTAGCGGCATTAACGGGCGCCCGGCGTTCTATACCATCAATGCCGAGATCCGCGATGCCCAGGAGCAGCCTGCCGAGTCCGTCGAGGATTTTGTCGTCGAGGATTCCGCTGACGTGCCTGCTGTGGAAGAAACTGCTCCGCGTGAGCATGTCGATACCGATGAGTTGCTCGATGAGAACGTCGTGCGTGCCTTTACGGCCAAGGCAGGACGCGGCGGTTTTGGCGGGGGTGGCAAGCGCGATGCGCAGCGCCGCGCCCAGCAGGAGCGCTTCCGTCGCGCCGTTGCTCAAAAGGGTGAGACGGATGCTGAGGCCGTCGAGGAAAAGCCCGTTGGGATGCAGGAGCCGACTCGCACTCAAGAGCATGCTGGGATCCAGGAGCCCAAGCGTCGCCGCGGTGCCCATTTTAAGGCCGAGCAGCGAGGTATTGCATGCGAGGTCCAGGATTCCGCCGAGGCTGCTGACGCGTCCGATGAACCGGCCAAGAAGGCTCCGGGTTCATGCCGTCCCGGACGTGGTTTTGCGGGGCGCGCGTATCCCGTAAGGCGTCAGGAGAAGAGCGAACCGGCTTCGACCACTCAGGACGAGAAGGACGAGAAGGCCGTTGAGCCGGCGGCTCGCGAACAGAAGCCTGTTGAGCCGCAGCTTGAGGTCGATGCCGAGGCCAAGGGCCAGCAGCCTACTGATGAGCAGGCGGAGCAGGGCGCGTCGAGCAAGCCTCGCCGCCGTCGCCATCGTGGGGGCCGCAGTTCCCATGCCGAGACTGCAGCCGAGAAGACCACGCCGCAGGACGAAGATGCGAAGGTCGAGGTTTCTTCGGGGCAGCCTAAGCGCCAGCCGGCGAAGGAGAGCAAGTCCAATCGTCCGCAGAAGCAGGCGCCTATGCCGAAGCGCGAGCGCAATTCCCAAGGCGATTCTAAGCGCAAGTCTCAGAAGAAGCCGGAGTCTACCGCAGCAGATACTGCTGCCCAGCAGCCCAAGTCGGCAGTCCACGGCGAGGTCTCGGCGTTTGCCCTTGCCCGCGTTTTAGGCAGGCAGCTGCTCAAAGTTGTCCCTACGCCTACGGCGCTCTCTAAGATCAAGGAGCAGCAGACACAGATCGTAAAGGTCGAGGGCAAGGACGGCAAAAAGGCTCCGCAGCGCACTCAGCACAACGAGATGTCCAACCGCAAGATTGCCGAGGAAATCGCAATCATCCAGGCTTGGATCGAGCAGAACCGAGGTGCCGATACGCCGGTTGCCTCGCGCCGCCAGCGTGCCTACCAGATCTTTAACGACGAGAAGGCTTTTGACGGCAAGCACGGTGAGCGCCTGATCAGACGCATGACCGAAAAGGGCATCAGCATGCAGGCGATCAAGGTCGCCCCCAATCGCCCCGTGCACTTTACGGGCTTCTTTACGCTGGGCGCCGACAAGCCGTTCATTATGGTCGAGAACCTGGACACCTACGACGAGATCGTCAAGCTGCTGCGTGGCCGCAAGCACGCCAAGCTCTTTGGCATCAAGGTGGGCGGCGTGATTTTTGGCGGCGGATGCAAGGCGAGCGTCTCGCATGCCCTGGACGATTATCTGGCCGAGATTGGCTATCGCTTTAACTACGTCTACTACGTAGGCGATATCGATCGCGAGGGCGCGCGCATTGTCGAGCAGACTCGCAATGCCAATGTGGTTGAGATTCGCCTGCATGCCGGCATGTACCGCGCCATGCTCGCCGAGCATAAGCGTCGCGTGAAGGCTGGCGGCGAGTGCGAGCCCGCGGCTGCCAACCAGGGCGTGCCACAGAACCTGGCAGCGACGATCAAGGATCTGCCCATGGTCACGCGCGTGCAGTTCCGCAACGTGCTGCGTGAGGGCGGACGAATTCCGCAGGAGATTCTGATGACCGCCGACTATCGGGATGGCGACTCGGGAAGCTTCGACCGCATGCTGAACAATTAGATTCCGCCGTTCTACCGAACGGCGGACTTCTTGACGCTGCGAGGGGCCCTGGCACGGCAATCTGACGTTCAACTTCGGCGGCGCGACCAGAAGGTCAGCGCCGCCTTGTTTCACGTCACCTTGCCATACCAGGGCCCCTCTCGCTGTCACGTCCAAAACATCGAGGTTAAGTGGCCTCCTGTTCGTGCGGAACTCGCGACAAACTTAATGCCCGGCCCGTCGGGGCCACACGCCATTTTGTAGATGACGGCTCGCTTTTCGGAACGGGGCTGATATTTTCTTGATGTAAGGCGCTCTTGGTCCTAATGGGCTTGGGGCGCCTTCGCGTTTCCTCGGCTTCGCACCCTTGCGGGTTCGAATCCCTCCGCTTGCCCACAAGAAAGCGCTCTGGGCCGTTATGGACTCAGGGCGCTCAATTTTAATGGCTGGGACGGAGGGATTCGAACCCCCAACAGCCGGCACCAAAAACCGGAGTTCTACCGTTGAACTACGTCCCAATGTGTGGTGTTGCCCAAAAGCAACTCGTTTAGTTTACCTAATCTGCGAGGGCATCGCAAACGCCGTCGAGCAGGCGTACGGCGAGTGTCTGCGCGTCGCTGGCCGTGAAGGTGCCGTTGTAGCGCGTCATGCCTGTGAGCTCAATGCGAATGCGAGCCGGCTTCTGCTGCGCGGCGACATTGGCAGTGCGGATGCGCTGGGCCAGGTTGTGGCACTCGGCGAGGGCAATCGTGGCGCGCGGTGCGGCGTCGGCGGGCAGCTCGTCGCTTGCAATTTCGAGCACCAGGTCAACGTCGGTTGGGACCTCGGAGTCGCAGAGCATCATGCCGCTGTTGTCGGTCGTTGCCGTGGCGATATTCCACATGCGCGACGCAACACTGCGTGCGATGGGGTCCTCGCCGATAACGGCAATCTGGAAGCGCTCGAGCACGTTGGCGGCGCGAGCAAAACCGATGCGGGACTCGGCTTCGGTGACCGAGGGCTTGCCCTCCCACACATGGTGCAGGCGGTTGATGTAGGCGTAGGTGTCCTGGAAGGCCATGCCGTCGGCAAACAGGCCGACATTTTCCTGGAACTGCTGCAGGGCGGCCTCGGTATGCGGACCAAAGTAGCCGTCGTCTTCGCCACAGGCAAAGCCCAAAACGTTGAGAGCGCGCTGCAGGGCCTGCACGTCGGCGCCATGGAAATTGGGCATGCGCAGATAGAGGGTGCGGTCGCCCAGCTTATACGAAGCGTCTACAAGGGCGCTCCAACAGGGGATATCGACGGCATGACCGGCAGCAAGGCCGCTGTCGAGCCTGAAGGTGCTGACGGCCTGCTCAGTGGTGGCTCCAAAGTGCTTGTCGGTGACTTCGGCGGCATCGATCGTGTAGCCGAGCTGCAGGAGACGAGACTGCACGTCCTCGACGGCTGCTCCTTGCATGCCCGTTGTAATAGGTTCCATGAACGAACCCCTTTCGGCGTACCATTTGTACTATTTGAGCGTCTGTCGGATAGACAACGCAAAGGGATGCATAAACATGCACTCAACAGTGTAGCAAGTTGTGCCTAAATACGCTGCTGACAGGTTTTATAACCCCCGTTAGTTAAGGCGCTCCACAAAGAAATCTGCCATGGAGAGGAACAGCTCGCGTGCGTGCGGATCAAGCTCAACGTTCTCGATGGCCGCTTTGGCCTTAGCGGTCAGGTCGAGCGCGTAAGTGCGGGCATAATCGATGGAGCCGGTCTCTTGGAAGATATCCACGGCGCGTGCGAGCTGCGCGGGATCATCGGTGCCCGAGGAAAGAAGCTCCTCGACCTCGTCGTGGTGGCGCTCATCAGAGAGGGCATGAACGGCGACAAGCGTGCGCTTGCCCTCGGTGATGTCGGTGCGGAAGTCCTTGTTGGCGGCTTCCTTAGTGCCGACAAGGTTGAGCAGGTCGTCCTGAATCTGAAAGGCAAGGCCCGTGTGCAGGCCAAAGGCGCGCAGCGCTTCGATTTGCTCATCGCTGCCGCCGCCGATAATGGCTCCGGCGGCAAGCGGCGTGGCTCCGCTGTAAAACGCGGTCTTGTGCGTCGCCATGTCCAGGTAGTCATCAACCGAGATATCAAAGCGCCCGTCACGGACCCAACCCAGGTCGAGCGCTTGACCCTCGATGGTGCGGACGATCATCTCGGTAAGCTCGTGGAGCACGCGCAGCTTCACGTCGGACTCCAGCGTGGGGTCGTCGAGAACCGTCTTGGTGACCATGGTGAGCGCCAGGTCGCCACAATTGATGGCAAGGCCCGTGCCCTCGGTAAGGTGCATGCAGGGCTTGCCTCGACGAAGCTGTCCGTTGTCGGCGATGTCGTCGTGGATCAGCGCGCCCGACTGGAAGTGCTCGATGGCTGCCGCGGCGCTGCGGGCGCTCTCAAAGCTACCGCCCACTGCGGTTGCGGCGAGCATACAGATAAGCGGGCGGTGGCGCTTGCCGGCGTTGGCCGTAAAAGCCGAGAGCGGCGCGTACAGGTAGCGCTCGATATCGGCAGAGGTCGCCTGTCCGTCAAAGAACGTGGCCAGATAGTCGTTAATCTGGTCAAAGTGCTGGGCTAAAAAGCTGGTAAACGGACTGGACACGGGTTCTCGCATTCTTTCTTGGGTTACATCGTTGCGGTGTGCAGATACCATATTGCCACATTGGAGTTGCCGGCGCGTCTGTTTTGGCGATTTGGAGAAACGGGACGCGTGCGCGTGCCGGCTGCTTATATAAGCCTAAAGTGCTCGAGCGCCTTGACGACGCCATCTTTGTCGACCGAGTCGGTGATGTAGTCGGCGCGCTTTTTGAGATAGTCCGGCGCATTGCCCATGGCGATACCGACATCGACGGCGTTCATCAGCGAGACGTCATTGCTGGCGTCGCCAATGCCGTATACGGTTCCGTGGTGGGGATCGAGGGCGTCGAGTACAGACTGGATGCCCCTGCGCTTCGTGCATTCGCGGGGCGAGATTTCGGTTACCTCGAGTTCGAGCTCGTTAAAGCACAGCAGCGGCTCAAGTGCCTTATCTTGAGCGATGTGGTTGGCGAGCGATGTAGACATCAAGATCTTGTAGACACTGTAATGTTGCAGCTGCGTGACTGCGTCGCCCAGGGTGCGCGCGTATCCGGGAGCATCGGGCGCATAGGCACTCATGCGCACGACGCCGTTGAGGCCCTCAAAGCGGATGACCTCGCCCGATTGCTCAAGATAGGGGGCAAGATGCTGCAGCATGCTGGGTGTCATCGACAGATCGCGAATTGCGTGTCCGTCGATCTCGGCGTAACCGCCCGCAAGACAGACGATGCCGGTCCAGGGCAGCTCAAGAAGTTTGGGGTGGATGCAGCTGAGGGTGCGCCCTGTGCAGATGAAGGCCATGTTGCCGTTGGCGACAAACTCGCGGATTGCCTGCGAAACCGCCTCGTTGGGATAGGGGGAGAGGTCCCGCTCGTCTTCGGGAAGGTCTTGGGCGAGCCTGGGGTCTTGCCAGGCGAGCGTTCCGTCGATATCGAAGAAGCAAATATCGCCGCGCTTATGGGCTGCGCTGGCGGCAGGGGAGGCCGAGGTGGTGGGCACAAATTCCGGCTCGAGGCCCATGATCTGGTCAAAATGCTCTTTAACGCGGGGAACGGAGATGCCGATAATCACCTGGGCGGTCTTGCCCGTAATGATGAGGCCCTTGGCGCCCACCGCGACAAACGACGCGTTATCTGCAACGATGGAAGGGTCTGCGACCTCGACGCGCAGGCGCGTGGCGCAGTTGGTTGCGCCCACGATATTGCCAACGCCACCTAAAAGCTGAATTACCCGCTCAGCGAGGACGTGATCTTGATCGGATCGACTATTGACCTCGTCATTGGGAGATCGCTCTTTGGCAAAGTCGCTTCCCGTTAAACAATCGATTGCCGCGCGATTGACGACATGATCCTCGCGGCCCGGAGTCTTAAGGTCATAGACCAAGATGAGTGCTCGAAAACTAACAAAAAAGATGAGGCTAAAGGCAAGGCCGATACCGAGCGCCAAAAGATAGGCACCGGCATGCGTGCGCATGAGCGGAATAAAGTTGAAGGCTGCCATCTCCATCAGGCCGCCCGAGAAGATGCCGACGATGCCAAAGAGATTCATGGCTGTGGCAAGGCAAGACGATAAGACGGCGTAGAGCAAAAAGAGCCCGGGGTGGGTGAACATAAAGAGAAACTCGAGTGGCTCGGTAACGCCGCAAACCACCGAGGCGATGATGGCGGGAACAAGGATGACCCTGAGGCCGGCGCGGCGCTCGGGTTTTGCGGTGGAGTAGAACGCGGCTGCGATGGCGGGAAGGCCAAAGAGCTTGACCCAGCCGGTGGCGGTAAAACCGGCCCACGGCGCAAGCTCATTAAGGGGGCGCGTGCTATGGGAGAGGATGGGGAGCAAGCTGCTCCATGTGGCGTAGATGCCGTCGTTAATGACCAGGTTGTCGTAGTAGATCGGCATGTAGAGCAGGTGGTGCAGCCCCATGGGCTCGAGCGCTCGCTCCAAAAACACAAAGATGCCCACGCCAAAGGGGCCGACGCTCGTAAGTGCATGGCGCAGCGTTTCGGTCATTGCGTATACGGAGGGCACGATGGCGGCCGAGATAGCGGCAAGGGCAAACACGGCAAAAAAGCTGATGAGGTAGACCAGCGAGGAGCCCGAGAAGGTGCCGAGCCAATCGGGAACCTTGGCATCGTAGAAGCGGTCATGGATGGCGACGACGGTTGCCGATACCACCAGCGGGCCGATAATGCCGGTGTCGAGCGTCTTGATGCCGTCGATGACGGTGATACCGTTGGCGGGGGTCAAAGATGACGGGTACTTAAGCCCAAGGTTGTCTCCGCTCAGCTTAATGATCTCGCTCAAAAAGAAGCAATAGGCAAAATAGGCCACGAGTGCCTCGAGGCAGCAGCGTGCCGGTTGCTTTTGGGCAAGACCGATAGGCAGCGCTACGGCAAAAAGGAGCGGGAGGCGTTTAAAGACCGTCCATGAGCCGCGCTGGATGATGGCCCAAAAAACGTACCAAGGGGTTCCGTATACGGCGAGATCGCCGACGATGTCCGCAGTCGTTGCGAGAGCGGAGACGCCGACCATGAGACCCGATATAGAAAACAGCATGGCGGGAGCGAACATTGCCCCGCCAAAGCGTTGGATTTTTTGCAGCATGTTCTGCCTTCCGAATATCGAGGCGCGTTGCGCGTGGGGAAACGTTTAAACAATGGATTCATTGTAGAGGACCAGACGATTGTCGTGCCGGCAGTTTTGAGCGAAACCGATTTGGGCACGACAGAAACCGTCAACGGTTAAATCCTGTCGCTTTACCGATATTCGGTTTAAACAACTTTAAGAAATGCTATCGTGCCTAGCCGGAAATGAATAATGTAGAGGTGAAACAATGCCAAAAGCGATATACGAAGGAATCTACCGAGAAATACGCTCGCGCATCATTAATGGGACCTATGCGTTTCAGGAGATGCTGCCAACCGAAGCCGAGCTGACCGCGGAGTTCGGATGCACTCGCAATACCGTCCGTCGCGCCTTGGGTATGCTGGCCGACGGGATGTTTGTGCAGCCCATACACGGCAAGGGCGTGCGCGTCATTTGGCTTAAAGGCGAAACCGATATGCTGGGCGCGCTCGAGGAAGTCGAGTCGTTTGGCGAGTTTGCAAAGCGCAACAATGCCGTTGCATCGACGGACGTTAAGTCTTTTGAACATCTGGTCTGCACCGAGCAACTCTCTCGTCGCCTGGGCTTTAAGGTGGGCGAGAAGTTGATTCGCGTGGTGCGCGTCCGTAGCCTTAACGGTAACGCTCGCCAGGTGGACCACGGCTATTTTCTGGAGTCGATCGCCAAAGGCCTGACGCCCGAGATCGCTGCAAAGTCAATTTACGACTATCTGGAGCACAAACGCGGCGTCAAAGTGATGGCGAGTCGCCGTACGGTGAGCGTCGAGCTTGCCAACGATGAGGACTGCAGCTACTTGGACCTTGGCAAATACAACTGTGTCGCCGTCATGGAGAGCCAGTCATACACCTCGGATGGCATTTTGTTCGAGGTTACGCACGCCCGTACGCATCCTGAGATCTTCCACTACCGTGTCAACTCCAAGCGATAGTCGGCTAGCTCGCAGCCTGACGAGACTCATGCCCTCAAAGAGAAAACGCCCGGTCAAACCGACGATGCATCGGCTTGACCGGGCGTTTTCTCTGCATTCGATAACAAATAATTGTTTATACAAAACTTGTCAAGTATCAAGTTGAAATTACCGTTCACCGAAGTTTTTCTACCACTCTAGTAATACTTGTTCAAACAACTAGCCAAATAGCGTATCGTACAAATCAGCAAAAGGGGCAAAGTCCCCGAGCCAATCTCCGAAGGCGGCGGCAAAGGGTGCCGCCACGGTGTGAAAGGGTGGATTGTAATGAAGAACGAAATGAGCAGAAGGCAGTTCCTGGGCTTTGCTGGTTCCGCGGCTGCGGTTCTTGGTCTGGGTCTCGTGGGCTGCGGCGGTTCTGCTGGCTCCGGCTCCTCTGCTTCTGGTGACGCTGCCGAGGTCTACTTCCTCCAATTCAAGCCCGAGGTCGACAAGGAGTGGAAGGAGATCGCCAAGGCCTATAAGAAGGAGAAGGGCGTCGAGGTCAAGATCGTGACCGCCGCCTCCAACACCTACGAGGAGAAGCTCAAGTCCGAGATGTCCAAGAGCTCCGCTCCGACCCTGTTCCAGGTCAACGGCCCCACCGGTCTTAAGAACTGGAAGGATTACTGCGCCGACCTGTCCGATACCAAGCTCCGCGGTGAGCTCATTGACGACTCCCTGGCTCTGCAGTCCGACGGCAAGGATCTGGGTATCGACTGGGTCCAGGAGAGCTACGGCATTATCTACAACAAGCAGCTGCTCGAGAAGGCTGGCTACAAGGCCGAGGACATCAACTCCTTCGACAAGCTGAAGGCTTGTGCCGACGACATCCAGGCCCGCAAGGACGAGCTTGGCATTGAGGGTGCCTTCACTTCTGCTGGCATGGATGACTCCTCCAGCTGGCGCTACACCACCCACCTTGCCAACCTCCCGCTCTACTACGAGTTCGAGAAGGAGCACAACCAGGAGGACGACGAGATCAAGGGCGAGTATCTCGACAACTTCAAGCAGATTTTCGACCTGTACATCACCGACTCCACCTGCGATCCTTCGCAGCTTGCCTCCAAGACCGGCGACGACGCCACCAACGAGTTCGCAACCGGCAAGGCCGTCTTCTATCAGAACGGTTCTTGGGCCTACGCTGACCTCACCAAGGCCGGCATGACCGACGATCAGATTGGCATGATGCCCATCTACATTGGTGTCGACGGCGAGGAGAACCAGGGCCTGTGCTCCGGCGGCGAGAACTACTGGTGCGTCAGCTCCCAGGCTTCCGAGGATGCCCAGAAGGCAACCGAGGACTTCATGTATTGGTGCGTTACTTCTGACACCGCCACCAGCATCATCGCTGACAAGATGGGTCTGACTGCCCCGTTCAAGAGCGCTAAGGAGACCACCAACGTCTTCTCGCAGCAGGCCGTTGCCATGGCCAAGGACGGCAAGAAGACCGTCGCTTGGGACTTCGTCTACATCCCCTCTGAGGAGTGGAAGAAGAACCTCAAGCAGGCTCTGATTGCCTATGCTGCCGACAACAGCAAGTGGGACGGCGTCAAGAACGCCTTCGTCGATGGCTGGAAGACCGAGAAGGCTGCTTCCGAGTAAGCAGTTGCTGCCCAAGCTATCTGATTAGCGACAGGGGGCGGGCAGACGTTGGTTTGCCCGCCCCCTGCATATTGAAAGGACCCTTCTATGGGCAAAGCACTCAAGCGCTGGTGGCCGCTCTTTATGCTGCCCACGTGCCTGGCGTTTATGATCGGGTTCGTGATCCCCTTTATCCAGGGCTTCTATCTCTCGTTCTGCCAGTTTATTACCATCAACAATACGCACTTTGTCGGTATCGAGAACTACGTGCGCGCACTGTCCGATCCGCAGTTTGCCACGTCGTTCTTCTTTACGGTGGCGTTTGCCTTCCTGTCGACGGTGCTTATCAACGTGATCGCCCTCGCCATCGCGCAGGCGCTCACCCGCAAAGCGCTCAAGGGCACCAACATCTTCCGTACGATCTTCTTTATGCCTAACCTGATCGGCGGCATCGTGCTGGGCTACATCTGGCAGATTCTGATCAACTGCCTGCTCTCCAACGTGGGCGCCCAGCTCATCGCTCTTAACTCTGCTGCTGGCTTCTGGGGCCTTATCATCCTGACCCTGTGGCAGCAGGTCGGCTACATGATGATCATCTACATCGCTGGTCTGCAGTCCATTCCGTCCGACTACATCGAGGCCGCCAAGGTCGACGGCGCTACGGCATGGCAGACGTTTTGGAAGGTTAAGATCCCTAACCTGATGCCGACCATCACCATCTGCCTGTTCCTGTCCATCACCAACGGCTTTAAGCTGTTCGACCAGAACCTCGCCCTTACCGGCGGCGCCCCCGCGCACTCCACCGAGATGCTCGCCCTGAACATCTACAACACGTTCTATTCGCGTGCCGGTATCGCATGGCAGGGCATTGGTCAGGCCAAGGCGGTTATCTTCTGCATCCTGGTCGTGGCCATCTCCATGATCCAGCTTAAGGCCACGAGGTCCAAGGAGGTGCAGCAGTAATGAAACGCGATAAGGTTATCAACCGCGCGCTCTCGATTTTCTTTACGATCCTGTCGCTCGCGTGGATCTACCCCGTGTTCATGATTGCGCTTAATTCTTTTAAGAAAGCGACCGCAATCAGCACCACCACGGCATTCGATCTGCTCACGCCCGAGACGTTCAACGGCCTCGCAAACTACATGCACGCCCTTAACGAGCAGGGCTTTGCCTCGGCATTTATGTACTCGCTCATCATCACGGTCACGTCGGTCGTGCTGATCTTGGTGTGCTGCTCCATGTGCGCTTGGTACGTGGTTCGTGTCAACAACAAGATCTCGAACTTCTTCTATTACCTGTTCGTGTTCTCGATGGTCGTGCCGTTCCAGATGCTCATGTTCACGCTGTCCAATTTGGCGGACCGCATCGGCTTTAACACGCCGTTCAACATCTGCTTTATCTATCTGGGCTTTGGCGCGGGCCTGGCGGTCTTTATGTTCGCCGGCTTTGTAAAGAACATCCCGCTCGAGATCGAGGAGGCGGCCATGATCGACGGCTGCAACCCGGTCCAGGTGTTCTTTAAGATCGTCCTTCCCATCATGAAGCCCACCTATCTTTCGGTCGGCATCCTCGAGACCATGTGGGTCTGGAACGACTATCTGCTGCCCTACCTTACGCTCGACTCCACCAAGTACAAGACCATTCCTATCTTGATCCAGTACTTCCGCGGCGGCTACGGCCACGTCGAGCTCGGCCCCATGATGGCCTGCATCATGATGGTCGTTATCCCCATCGTTATCATGTACATCCTCTGTCAGAAGTACATCATCGACGGCGTGGTGGCAGGTGCCGTCAAGGGCTAATGCCGTAACTGTTTTGCAAGTTTCTGCGGCGCCCCTCAGCGCGGCGCCGCATATCGAAAGGTAAAGACATGGCCGAGATCGTTCTCAAACATGTTCAGAAGGTGTATCCCAACAACGAGTCAAAAAAGAAAGGCTTCTTTGGCAAAAAGAAGAAGACCGAGGAGAAGAAGCACAACCTCAAGGTTACCGAGGACGGCGTGCTCGCTGTAGAGGACTTTAACCTCACCGTTCACGACCAAGAGTTCATCGTCCTCGTTGGCCCCTCTGGCTGCGGTAAGTCCACGACGATGCGCATGGTCGCCGGCCTGGAGGACATTACCTCGGGCGACGTGCTCATCGACGGCAAGCGCGTCAACGACGTCGCTCCCAAGGACCGCGACATCGCCATGGTGTTCCAGAGCTATGCTCTGTACCCCAACATGACGGTGTACGAGAACATGGCGTTTACGCTTGAGCTCAAGAAGGTCCCCAAGGACGAGATTGACCGCAAGGTTCGCTCCGCTGCCGAGATCTTGGGTATCACCGAGTACCTCGACCGTAAGCCCAAGGCGCTCTCCGGCGGCCAGCGCCAGCGTGTCGCTATCGGCCGCGCCATCGTGCGTGACCCCAAGGTCTTCCTGATGGACGAGCCGCTGTCCAACCTGGACGCCAAGCTGCGTAACCAGATGCGTGCCGAGCTCATCAAGCTGCGCCACGAGATCAAGGGCACGTTCATCTACGTCACCCACGACCAGACCGAAGCCATGACCCTCGGCGATCGCATCGTGGTCATGAAGGACGGCGTCGTCCAGCAGATCGCCACGCCGCAGGAGGTTTTCAGCCATCCCGCGAACATCTTCGTCGCCGGTTTTATCGGCGTGCCGCAGATGAACTTCTTCGATGCCCAACTGGTGCGCTCGGGCGACGGCTTTACCGTCAAGACCGAGGATATGAACGTGGCGCTCGCTCCCGAGACCTGCGCTCAGCTTGCCCTCAACTGGGACGACGGCGACGTGAAGGAGATCACGGCCGGCGTGCGCCCCGAGCAGATTCTGCTTGCCGACAAGGGCGAGGAGGGTGCGCTCCAGGGCACTGTCGAGGTGACCGAGCTCATGGGTTCGACCGAGCATGTCCACGTGACCGCTCCCGATGGCCAGTTCGTCCTGATCATTCCCGTTGTCGACCTTGAGGCCAAGGGCGCGCTCAAGGCGGGCGACCCCATCTGGTTCAAGTTCGAGAAGAACGCGACCCACCTCTTCGATAAGGTCTCTGGCAAGAACCTTATCTAGGCCTGGTGCATCCGGGCCCTCCCTTTGGGCGACTGCGGTATTGCCATCCTTTTGCCGCGGTCACATATAAGGCTCCCCTCCCGTCCACTGGGCGAGAGGGGAGCCTTTCTTTGTGCTGGGATTGTCTGACCGGTCGTTTGTCTCGATCTGTAACGGGTAGGGCCGATTTCGGACGTTAGATGTTACAGATTGAGATAAACCCAAGGGGAGGGGCCGGTATGTCTCAATCTGTAACAGCTGGGGCCGTTTTTACCGAGTAGCTGTTACAGATCGAGATTCTTCGGTCGAGTCGGGTCACAGGATAACGTGCGGGCACAAAAAACGGAGCCGTGTTGCCACGACTCCGTTTCTCAAGAGGATGGGTAAGGGAAGTGAAATTAGTTCAGGTGCCAGATCTCGTCGTTGTACTGGGAGATGGTGCGGTCGGACGAGAAGGTGCCGGCGTTGGCGATATTGATGAGCGCCTTGCGCATCCAGGCGTCCTGGTCCTCGTAGTCGGCCAGCACGCGCTCCTTGGTCTGGATGTACTCCTCAATGTCGAGCAGGGCCATAAACCAGTCCTTGCCCTTAATGTCATCGTGCAGGCGCTGCAGGCGCTCGGCATTGCCGGTCGCCATAAAGGCCGGGTTGGTGATGAAGTCCACCAGCAGTTTAATGCCGGGCTTGCGGTAGAGCACACCGGCGTCATAGGTGCCGTCGGCATAGAGCTGCTCGACCTGTTTGGACGAGGCGCCAAAGGTGTAGATGTTCTCGTCGCCCACGAGCTCGGCAATCTCCACGTTGGCACCGTCGAGCGTGCACAGGGTTAGGGCGCCGTTGAGCATGAACTTCATGTTGGAGGTGCCGCTCGCCTCCTTGGAGGCCAGGCTGATCTGCTCGGAGATGTCAGCGGCGGGGATCACGCGCTCGGCGGCGGTGACGTTGTAGTTCTCGATCATGACAACCTGCAGGTAGGGAGCCACGTCGGGGTCGTTTGCAATCCACTGCGACAGCGTCAAGATCAGATGGATGATGTCCTGCGCGATAGTGTAGGCAGGCGCCGCCTTGCCGCCAAAGATGATGGTGACGGGGTGCTTAGGTCTGTTGCCGTTCTTGATATCGAGGTACTTCCAGATGATGTAGAGCGCGAGCATCTGCTGGCGCTTGTACTCGTGGATGCGCTTGACCTGGACGTCGATGATGGCGTTGGAGGGAATGGTCACGCCCTGCTCGAGCGCCATGAACTGGCGCATGATGGCCTTGGCCTCGACCTTGGTGGCGGCCAGGCGCTCAAGAACGTCCTTGTCGTCGGCGAACTTGGCGAGTTTGCTCAGATCGCCGGTGCTGCGCCAGTCGGTGCCGATCACATCGTCGAGCAGGCTGGCGAGCGCGGGGTTGGCCCCATGGATCCAGCGGCGGAAGGTGATGCCGTTGGTCTTGTTGGAGAACTTCTCGGGATAGATTTCGTAGAACGGATGAAGCTCGGTGTCCTCCAGGATCTTGGTGTGGAGGGCGGCTACGCCGTTGATGGAGAAGCCAAAGTGGATGTCCATGTGGGCCATGTGGACGGTATCGTGTTCGTCGATGATGGCGACGCGCGGGTCATCGTGCTCGGCCTTCGCGATCTCATCGAGCTTGACGATAATGTCGGCGATGGCAGGGGAGACCTTCTGTAGGCTGGCGAGCGGCCACTTCTCGAGCGCCTCGGCAAGAATCGTGTGGTTAGTGTAGGCGACCATGGAGCGTACGATGGTCACGGCCTCGTCAAACTCGATGCCATGCTCGGTGGTGAGCAAGCGAATGAGCTCGGGAATGACCATGGTGGGGTGCGTGTCGTTGATCTGGACAACGGCGTAGTCGGCCAGATCGTGCAGGTTGCTGCCGCGCTCGATGGCCTCGTCGATCAGGAGCTGGGCGGCGTTGCTCACCATGAAGTACTCCTGATAGATGCGAAGTAGGCGGCCCTGCTCGTCGGAATCGTCGGGGTAGAGGAACAGGGTGAGGTTCTTGGCGATCTCGGTCTTGTCGAAGTCGATGGAGCTGCCGGGTACCAGGCCGTCGTCGACGCTTGCCAGGTCGAACAGGCGCAGGCGGTTCTTGGTGGGCTGGCCGTAACCGGGCACATCGATGTTGACGAGCTTGGAGGTAACGGCAAAGTCGCCGAACTCAACAGTGTAGGAGCGGTCGTCATCGATCAGGATATCCTGCTCGCCGAGCCATTCGTCGGGGACGGCCTTCTGCTGATTGTCGACAAAGCGCTGACGGAACAGGCCGTAATGGTAGTTGAGGCCCACGCCGTCGCCGGTCAGGCCCAACGTGGCGATGGAATCCAGGAAGCACGCGGCCAGGCGGCCCAGGCCGCCGTTGCCCAGCGACGGCTCGACCTCAAACTCCTCAATCTTATTGAGGTCGTGGCCCGCGGCGGTGAGCTGGTCCTTAACCTCGCCATAGATACCGAGGTCGATCA
>CAJMRZ010000011.1 GCA_905215945.1 uncultured bacterium
CGTCGAGCGCACGGCCGAGGTGCTCGGCCGCGGCGGCCTGGCCTTGATTCCGACCGAGACCGTCTACGGTGTCGCCGTGGCAGTCAACGCCTTCTCGGACGCCGTGCCCCAAGATACAAGCGAATTCCCATCGTGGCCGCGCGATCCGCAGGCTGCCGTCAATGGCGCCGCAGTTCCTGCGCTCGGCACCGGCTATCGCCGTATCTTCACTCTCAAGCAACGTGAGCTCACGCAAACCGTCGCTTGGCTGGTCGATGGCGTCGAAGCACTCGACCGCTATGGCGTGGATATCCCGGAAGATGCCCGCGTACTCGCGCGACGATGCTGGCCGGGAGCCCTGACTATCGTGGTCAAGGCAGCCCCCTGCGTGCCGACCTTTATGCGCGCTGCCGACGACACCGTGGCCCTGCGCGCTTCGGCCTCTCCCGTGGTCCAAGCGCTCATCCGCGCCTGCGGCAGTCCCCTTGCCTGCACGAGCGCCAACACGCACGGCGCGCCTTCGCCGGCAAGCTTTGCCGCCGTCGAGGGTCGCATCCTGGAGGGGGTCGATGTTGCCGTCGACGCCGGTGAGACCCCGTGTCGCGACGCCTCGACCATCGTGTCGTTCCAGCACGGCGGGCTCCAGATCCTGCGCCAAGGCGCACTTCCCGCATCAGAGATCGAGCGGGTCCTGTCCGACCCGATGCAATAGAAGGGTGTAAGCGATGTCGTTGAATCTGGGCAGCCTGGGCATGGAAGATGCCTCGTTTAACTTTGGCGGTTCCTACATCATGGCGCTCGACTGCGGCACTACCTCGGTACTCGCGGCCATTGTCGACGAATACGGCTGCATCGTTGCCCAGGCGCGTCGTAGCGTCAAAACCAGCTTCCCGCGCCCCGGCTGGGTGGAGCAGGATCCCACGGAGGTGCTTGCCAGCCAGATCGGCGTGATGATGGAGGTTCAGTTTAAGAGCGGCATCCATTCCGATCGCATCGCCGCCATCGGCATCTCCAACCAGCGCGAGACCACGGTGGTCTGGGACCGCGTGAGCGGCCAGCCCATCTATAACGCCATCGTATGGCAGTGCCGTCGTACCGCGCCGGCGATCGACGCGTTGGTTGAACAGGGTTGCGAGGAGCTGGTGCGCTCCCGCACGGGACTTACGCTTGACCCGTATTTCTCGGCCTCTAAGGTGCAGTGGATTCTCGACAACGTCGACGGCGCACGCGAGAGCGCGGCGGCGGGCGACCTCATGTTTGGCACCATCGACACCTGGCTCATCTACAACCTCACCGGCGGCCAGGTCTTTGCCACCGACTACACCAATGCCAGCCGCACGGCACTCTTTAATATCCATACGCTCGATTGGGACGACGACCTGCTGGCGCTCTTTGACGTTCCACGTTCCATGATGCCCGAGGTTCGTTGGAGCTCGGGCGACTACGGCCGCGTCGCGAGCGACATCATGACCAACATGCCGCCCATCATGGGCGTGGCGGGCGACCAGCAGGCGTCGCTGTTCGGCCACTGCTGCTTCCATCCTGGCCAGACCAAAAACACCTATGGCACGGGTTGCTTTATGCTCATGAACACCGGCGACGAGGTCGTCGAATCCAAGAACGGTCTGGTCTCCACGATCGGTATCGCCGCGGACGGCAAGATCAGCTATGCGCTCGAGGGTTCTATCTTTGCCGCCGGCTCAACCATGAACTGGCTGCGCAACAACATGGGCATCATCTCGAGTGTGAGCGAGTCCGCGCAACTCGCCGTTTCAATCAACGACAACGAGGGCTGCTACTTCGTTCCCGCCTTTGCGGGTTTGGGCGCTCCCTGGTGGGATCCGCATGCCCGCGGTATCGTGTGCGGCCTGACCGGTGCCTCGAGTCGCGCGACCATTGTGCGTGCGGCCTGCGAGTCCATGGCCTACCAGAGTTATGACGTGCTGCGCGCCATGGAGCAGGACGTGGGACTTTCGATTGAGCGCCTGTCCGTCGATGGCGGCGCCTCACGCAACGAGTTCATCATGCAATTCCAGGCCGACCTGCTGGATATCCCCGTGCTGCAATGCGAGACGGTGGAGACCACGGCAATCGGTGCCGCGTACTTGGCGGGTCTTGCCGTCGGCTATTGGGAAGACCTTGAAGAGCTGGAGCAAAATGCCCAGATCGTTAGGACCTTCCTTCCCCATATGTCCGCCGAGCGTCGCGAGCAAAACCTTGCGGGCTGGCGTGATGCAGTCAAGCGCTCGCTCAGTACCGCACAGTAGGGCTGCGATGGGCTGCTCGATACAACAAACCGCTAAACTTATGCATGGCGTGCGGCGGCAACATTGCTGCGCGCCTTGTCAGCAAGGCCGTTTTGCGGCCGCAACGAAAGGGGCAATCAACCCATGACCGTCACCTACGATGCGTCCCGTGTGACGCTTGTCGATCATCCGCTCGTCCAGCACAAGCTGTCGATCCTGCGCGACAAAAACACCGGCACCAACCAGTTCCGCCAGCTCGTGCGCGAACTCGCGCTTTTTGACGGCTACGAGGCCATGCGCGACCTGCCTATGGAAGACGTCGAAGTCGAGACCCCCATCACTACCGCCACGTTCAAACAGCTCGCCGGCAAGAAACTCGCCATCGTGCCCATCCTGCGTGCGGGCCTTGGCATGGTCGACGGCATTCTCGACCTGGTGCCCTCCGCTCGCGTAGGCCACATCGGTATGGAACGCGACGAGGTTACCCATGAGCCGCATGAGTATTACTGCAAGATGCCCAAGGATATCGATCAGCGCATCTGCCTGGTTGTCGACCCCATGCTCGCCACGGGCGGTTCGGCCGAGATGGCCATCAGCTACCTGCGCGAGCGCGGTGTCAAGGACATCCGCATGCTGTGCATCGTCGCTGCCCCCGAGGGCCTCAAGTCGCTGACCGAGAAGGACCCAGATGTGCATATCTATACCTGCGCTATCGACGACCATCTCAACGAGGCTGCCTACATCGTTCCCGGCCTGGGCGACGCCGGCGACCGCATCTACGGCACGCTGTAATCTCTGGGCCATACCGGCTAACGTCGAAAATACGAAGAAATGGTGCGCGCGGGCGAGCAAAAGACGTCCACGCGCACTCCTGTTAACGGACGTTTTGCCCTGCAGGGTTCGAGAAAAACGTATTACCGTACCTGCGGCATAAAGAAGGTCTTAAGAAAACGAACAGGTGCGTATTAACCGATGCTTTTTCGGTTGTACTTTAGCGATTGGCTCGTACAATAGTCACCAATGTTTGGCGGGAACTGTTCTGTGAGGCGTTAAAAAAGGAAAGTGAGGACGCTAATGTTTCAGATAGCCGATCTGCTCGCTATCGTTGCAGGCGCCATCGCGGGCGCAATTGCCTTCCTTCCCTTTGTCTTTACGCTCAAGCCGGTTCTTGACGATAAACAGAATGCGGACATGCTCAAGGGTATGGTGAGTCTGGCGGTCTCGGCAATCGCCCTGCTCGTCTTTACCTTGGTTGTGTTTGTGTTGTTCGGAGAGGCATTTCGCATGTTCCTCCTGGGCGAGGCGATCGGCTTCGTGGCCTTTATGGCCGCCTGCACGGTTCGCGTCGCCAAGGCGCTGCGAGATCCTCATGAGGTCGAAAGGTAAGTCGTGGAAATTTTTGAAAAGCTGCCTGATGAGATTAATCATCTGGTCAGCGAGTTCAGCTCCACCCCTGTCGTGGGCGATCTGAGCTGCGGCATCACGCAGTACTCGTTTTGGCTGATCGTCTCCACGATCGTGCTCCTGATCGTCCTGGCCGTGTTCAAGAAGAAGCAGGCCCTGGTTCCCAAGGGCTTCTTCGTCAACGGTTTCGAGTACATCATCGAGTACGTCGAGAACGATATCGGCAAGGGCGTCGTGGGTGAGAACTGGAAGAAGCACTTCCCGTTCCTGTGCTCGCTTTTCCTGTTCATCCTGATCAATAACATGATCGGCCTGATCCCGGGAATGAAGCCCGGCACCGGTGCAATCGGCTCCACCGCCGCGCTCGCCATCTTCGCCTTCGTGTACTTCATCTACTACGGATGCAAGGCTCACGGCGTGATTGGCTACATCAAGAGCCTCGCCCCGCAGGGCGTGAGCTTCCCGATGAACGTGCTCGTGTGGGTCGTCGAGCTTTTCTCGACCTTCCTGCGCCTCATCACGCTCGCCGTCCGTCTGTTCTGCAACATGTTCGCAGGACACGTGGTCATGGGCTCGTTCGCCATCATGGCGAGCATGTTCATGCAGCCGCTGCTTCAGCAGGTTTCCGCGGCCCACGCCGTCGGCGCCCTGCCTTCGCTGGCCTGGCTTGCCATCCTCATCCTGATCTATGCGATCGAGCTTGTGGTCGGCGCCATCCAGGCTTACGTCTTCACGGTCCTTACCGCCGTGTATGTCTCCGAGGCAGAGGAGGTCGCGGAGGAGGAGTAGTCTTCCGTTCGCGCCTTAAAGGTAAGGCAATTCGTTAAACCGCCGGTGCCCGTACCCATGGAGCCCGGCAGTTATAAAAAGGTTATCCTGCGTGAAATAAGACACGCACGACAAAGGAGGAATCGTGGGAGTTATCGGTTACGGTCTCGGTGTTATCGGCGCTGGTCTTGCTATCGGCCTGTCTGCTCTGGGTGCTACGGGTGCTATGGCCCGTCAGCCTGAGGTCCAGGGCCGCGTGTTCACCGTCTTCATCATGGGCTCCGCCTTCGGCGAGGCTCTGGCTCTGATCGGCTTCGTTGTCGCGCTGATCGTTAAATAGCACGGAGCGTCAAGTATGAATCTTTCATCCCAGAAGAGCGCGATCGCACTCTCCGCGTCCGCGGCCGCGCTGCTCATGCCGGTTTCCGCGTTCGCCGAGGACGGCGCCGCCGGTGCGGACATCCTCATCCCTAAGATGGCGGAGTTCATCCCGGCGCTTATCGCCTTCCTGATTATCTGGATCGTGCTGGCCAAGGTCGCCCTGCCGGGCATCATGAAAACCATGGAGGAGCGCGGCAAGAAGATCGAGGAGAGCCTCGACGAGGCCGAGAAGACCAAGCAGGAGGCTATCGCCAAGCGCGCTGAGTCCGACTCGATCGTCACTGACGCCCGTCGTCAGGCTGCCGACATCGTTCTCGAGGCCCGTAAGGACGCCGAGTCCGAGCGCGCCCGTATCATCGAGGCTGCTCACAAGGAGGCCGAGGAGATCATCGCCAAGGCCCATACGACCGTCGAGGACGAGCGCAAGTCCATCTACGCCGGTGCCGCGAACTCCATCGCCGACCTGTCCGTTGCCGTCGCCACCAAGATCGTGGGCGAGGCACTCGAGAACGAGGCCGAGCAGAAGAAGCTCATCGAGCGCTACATCCAGGAAGCAGGTAGCCTGAATGCCGACTAGCCGCTATCAGGACAAAGTGCTCGAGACCTACGCGCGCTCCCTTCTGGAAGCCGCCAAGGCCGAGAACCATGTGTTCGAGGACCTCGAGATGATCGAGCGCTTGGCTTCTGCCAACCCCGAGATCATCGCCGTGCTCGACACCATGTCCAAGCGCGACCAGCTCGACCTTCTTCCCAAGGTGGCAGCTGCCTTTAAGTATGTTGCCGAGGAAGACGAGGATGTAGTGGGCGTGACCGTCACCACGGCGATCCCGCTCGACGACGAGCTGCGTCAAACCATCACTAAGAAATGCGAGCAGGACTTCGGCCGCAAAGTATTCCTTATCGAGCAGGTCGACCCGTCTATCGTGGGCGGCCTGGTGCTCGAGGCCCGCGGCGAGCGTCGTGACATTACCGTCAAGACGCAGCTGCGCATCGCGCAGGAGACCCTCGCAAACTCTGCTAATTCGTACGGAGGTGAAGCCTAATGTCCGAAACCCTCAATGCCCAGGATATCGCCAAGAAACTGCAGGAGCAGCTCACGAGCCTCTCCGCGACGGTCGATACGCATGAGGTTTCAACGGTCGACGAGGTAGGCGACGGCATCGCGCGCGTCTCCGGCCTCAAGAGCGCCATGGCAGGCGAGCTTCTGGAGTTCAAGAGCTCCGATACCGGTGAGACCGTCTTCGGCCTTGCCCAGAACCTTGACCGTGACGAGGTCGGCGCCGTTCTGTTTGGTGCCGTCGACTCCATCAAGGAAGGCGACGAGTGCCGCACCACTGGCCGCATTATGGATATCCCTGTGAGCCGCGCCATGCTCGGCCGCGTCGTCAATCCGCTCGGCCAGCCCATCGACGGCCTGGGCGACATCGTCGCCACGCACCGTCGTCCCATTGAGTTCAAGGCCCCCGGCGTCATCGACCGTACCCCGGTGTGCGAGCCGGTTCAGACCGGCCTGTTGGCCATCGACTCCATGGTGCCTATTGGTCGCGGTCAGCGAGAGCTCATCATCGGCGACCGTAAGACCGGTAAGACCGCCATTGCCATCGACGCTATCCTCAACCAGCGCGGCAAGGGCATGGTCTGCATCTATGTCGCCATCGGCCAGAAGGCCTCCACGGTTGCCAACATCCGCGAGACCCTCGCTCAGCACGGTGCGCTCGACTACACCATCATCGTTTCGGCCACCGCTGCCGATTCCGCCCCTATGCAGTACATCGCGCCTATGGCCGGTGCCGCTATCGGCGAGTTCTTCATGTACAACGGCGAGGACGGCAAGCCCGCCAGCGAGACCAACCCCGGCGGTCACGTGCTCGTCATCTACGATGACCTGTCCAAGCAGGCTGTGGCCTACCGTCAGATGTCGCTGACGCTGCATCGTCCGCCCGGACGCGAGGCCTATCCTGGTGACATCTTCTACCTGCACTCTCGTCTGCTCGAGCGTGCTGTCAAGATGTCCAAGAAGAACGGTTACGGCTCCATGACAGCTCTGCCGATCATCGAGACCCAGGACGGCGACGTCTCGGCCTACATTCCGACCAACGTCATTTCCATTACCGATGGTCAGATCTACCTGCAGTCCGAGCTCTTCTTCCAGGGCCAGCGCCCGGCAGTCGACGTGGGCATTTCCGTGTCCCGCGTCGGTGGCGATGCGCAGACCAAGGCCATGAAGCAGGTCGCCGGCAACCTCCGTCTGGACCTCGCTTCCTATCAGGAGCTCGCTGGCTTTACGCAGTTTGGCTCCGACCTTGACGAGGCTACTCAGAAGCAGCTGACCCATGGTGCCCGCATGACCGAGCTCCTTAAGCAGCCGCGCTACAAGCCGTTTGAGGTTGGCGAGCAGATCGTTACGCTGTTCGCTGGCAACGAGGGCTTCCTGGATGACCTGGAGATTGCCGACGTGCTGCCTTTCCGTGCCGAGCTCATCGAGTACATGGACAATGGCTTTGGCTCGCTGCTCGACAAGGTTCGCGCCAAGAAGATCGATGATGACACCAAGGCTGAGCTCTTGCGCGTCATCGGCGACTTCAAGCAGCAGTTCATGGCCAAGCACCATTCGGATGTTTCTGGATCAGAGGAGAACTAAGCCCCATGGCCAACCTTCGCGACATTAAGAAGCGAATCTCCTCGGTTACCACGACCAAGCAGATCACGCGCACGATGGAGATGGTCTCTACGGCCAAGATCCGTCGTGCTCTCGATCGCTCCAAGCAGGCCGAGCCCTATAAGGAGGCGCTGACCGACGTCATGTTGACGGTCGCCGGCGACGCCTCCTGTTCGGGCACCGATCCCATGCTGCAGAAGCATGAGAGCGTCAAGCATGGCCTGATTGTCGTTATTGCCTCGGACCGCGGCCTTGCCGGCGGTTTCAATACGACGGTGGAGCGCACGGCCGAAAAGCTCGCCGCTTCTTGGGCGAACGACGGCATCGAGTGCGAGATCATCGCGTGTGGGCGCAAACCGGCCACGTATTTCCGTGACCGCGAAAACGTCGTCATGCACTTTGAGGGCAACTCCTCTGAGCCCGATTTCAATCAGGCCCGCATGATCTCCTCTCATATCTGCGATGCGTATCGTGCCGGTGAGCTTGACCGTGTCGAGCTTGTCTACCACCACGCCAAGAACCGCGTGGATCAGGAGCTTCGCGTCGAGCATCTGTTGCCGCTCGACCCCGAGATGATCGCTATGGCCCACGGTCCGCGTAAGAACGAGACCGACGCCCCTAAGCGCATCTCGTTCACGTTCGAGTTCGTGCCCTCTCCCGAGCATGTTCTCGGCAAGCTTGTGCCGTCTTATATCCTGACGGTCATCTACCAGGCCCTGATCGATTCGGCGGCTGCCGAGCAGGGTGCACGCCGCAAGGCCATGCACTCCGCGACGGAAAACGCCACCGCGATCATCTCGACCCTTACCCGCACGTATAGTCGCGTGCGCCAGGCTTCGATCACGACCGAGATTAACGAGATCGTCGGCGGAGCCTCAGCATTGGAGGAACAGTAATGGCTAATAACACCGTAAAGCTTGCGGTCGAGGAAGCCACCAAGAAGACGACTGCCGGTGATGGTCGCATCGTGCGAATCATCGGTCCTGTCGTCGACGTCAAGTTTGACGGTGCGGTGCCCCCGATCTACAACGCGCTCACGGTCGAGGCCGAGACCCCGATCGGTCATCTGAGCACGATCCTCGAGGTCGAGAGCCAGCTTCCGGGCGGCGTCGTCCGCACGGTCGCCATGTCCTCGACCGACGGCCTGCAGCGCGGCCTCATCGCCACCGATACCGGTGAGCCCATGAAGATGCCCGTTGGCCCCAAGACGCTCGGCCGTATTTGGAACGTCATGGGCAAGCCCGTCGACGGCAAGCCCATGCCCGAGGTGGAGGAGTTCTACCCCATCCACCATGCAGCGCCCCGTTTCGACGAGCTCACCACCAAGACCGAGATCTTCGAGACCGGCATCAAGGCCGTCGACCTGCTCGAGCCCTACATCCGTGGCGGCAAGACAGGCCTGTTCGGCGGCGCCGGCGTCGGCAAGACCGTTCTGATTCAGGAGCTCATCAACAACCTCGCCCAGGAGCACGGCGGCACCTCGGTGTTCACCGGCGTCGGCGAGCGTACCCGCGAGGGCACCGACCTGTTCCTCGAGATGAGCGAGTCTGGCGTTATCGACAAGACCTGCTTGGTCTATGGTCAGATGAACGAGCCGCCCGGAGCGCGTCTGCGCATCGGTCTGGCCGGCCTTACCACCGCTGAGTATTTCCGTGATCGTGGCCAGGACGTTCTGCTGTTCATCGACAACATCTTCCGCTTCTCCCAGGCAGGTTCCGAGGTTTCCGCACTGCTGGGCCGTATGCCGTCCGCCGTTGGTTACCAGCCCACGCTGGCAACCGAGATGGGCGACCTCCAGGAGCGCATTACCTCGACCAAGACGGGCTCCATTACCTCCGTCCAGGCTGTCTACGTCCCCGCAGACGACCTGACCGACCCGGCGCCTGCCACAACGTTTACGCACCTCGACGCCACCACGGTTCTTTCGCGTAGCATTTCGTCGCTCGGCCTGTTCCCGGCTATCGACCCGCTCGCGTCTTCCTCCGACGCTCTCGATCCCTCGATCGTCGGCGAGGAGCACTACCGTGTCGCCGTCAAGGTCCAGGAGCTCCTGCAGGAGTACTCCGACCTTCAGGACATCATCGCCATTCTGGGTATGGACGAGCTGTCCGAGGAGCAGCGCCTTACGGTCAACCGTGCCCGTAAGATCCAGCAGTTCCTCTCGCAGTCCTTCCACGTCGCCGAGAAGTTCACCGGCAACCCCGGTGTCTACGTCCGCGTCGAGGATACCGTCCGCTCTTTCGCCGAGATTGTCGACGGCAAGGCCGATGACCTGCCCGAGCAGGCTTTCCGCTATGCTTCCACGATTGAGGACGTGCGCGAGCGCGCCCGCAAGATGGGGGAGAAGTAGGTTATGCGTATCCGCATCGTGTGCCCCGTGAGCTGCGCCTATGAGGGCGACGCTGCGTTTGTGTCGATTCCGTCCACGGATGGCGAGTTTGGCGTTCTGCCTGCTCACTCCAGCGAGATCTGCACGATCGACCGCGGTTACGTTCGCGTTTCCGATAAGGCCATGGGCACTGTCGACCACACGTTTGCCGTGGCCGGCGGCTATGCCCAGGTTGCGGACGATGTCGTGACCGTTCTCGCCGAGCGCGCTTGCGATTTGGCGACCGTCGATGCCGACAAGCTTAAAGCTGATATTCAAGGTTTTGAAGAGAAGCTGGGTAATTTGTCGGAGGATGATGCACGCCGCGCCTACCTCTATAATGAAATCGCATGGTGTAAGCTCAAGCTTGCCCAATAGTCAAACGATTTAGCGTTCGACCATTTGCGAACACATCATGCCCGGGATGGCCCAGCCATCCCGGGCATGCTTTTTGAAAGGGTAGACCTTGGATATTATCCGCGTTGAGGGTGGCCACGCCATCGGAGGCTCTGTGCCCGTTTCGGGCGCCAAGAACTCCGCGCTCAAACTCATGGCGGCAACGCTTCTGGCGCCGGGCAAGACGACGCTGCAGAACGTGCCCGATATTTCCGATGTCCACGTGATGGGCAAGGTGCTCAAGGGTATGGGCGCCACAATCGATGTCCTTGACGAGCACACGCTCGAGATTGATACCTCTCAGGTCGATTCTTGGGAGGCCCCCTACGAGCTCGTTGCCAAGATGCGTGCTTCCACCGCCGTGATGGGACCCCTGCTGGGTCGCTTCCATCGCGCCAAGATCGCCATGCCGGGCGGCTGCAACCTGGGTGCTCGCAAGATCGATATGCACATTCTTGGTCTTGAGGCCCTGGGCGTTGAGTTCGATACCGCCCACGGCTACATCAACGCTAATGCGCCCCAAGGTCTGCGCGGTACCACCGTCACGCTCGAGTTCGCCAGCGTCGGTGCGACCGAGAACCTCATCATGGCATCCGTGCGCGCGCAGGGCACCACGGTTATCGACAATGCCGCCCGCGAGCCCGAGATCGTCGATCTCGCCAACATGCTCAACGAGATGGGCGCCAAGATTGTCGGCGCGGGTACGCCCGTCGTGACCATCGAGGGCGTGGAAGAGTTGCATCCTGTTACCCATCGCGTAGTGGGCGACCGAATCGAGGCCGGTACCTTTATCGTTGCCGGTGCGTTGATGGCCGACGATCGCGGTGTCGATGTCACGGGCTTTTGCCCCATTCACTTGGGCATGGTGCTCAAGAAGATGGAGCTCATGGGTATCGACTGCGAGCGCGTCGAGGATGGCGTCCATGTAAACCGTGCCGAGCGTATCAAGCCGGTCGACATCCAGACGCTTCCGTTCCCCGGCTTCCCGACGGACATGCAGGCGCAGATTATGGTGCTCTCCGCCCTTGCCGACGGCAGTTCCGTTATTACCGAGAACATCTTCGAGAATCGCTTTATGTTTGCCTCTGAGCTGGTGCGCATGGGTGCCGACATTCGTATCGAGAGCCATCATGCCATGATTCATGGCGTCAAGGGCTTCTCGGGTGCACAGGTTACCTCGCCCGATCTGCGTGGCGGAGCGGCCCTCGTCGTAGCGGGCTTGATCGCCGACGGGACGACCGAGGTTTCGGCCATCCATCACATCAAGCGCGGCTACGAGCAGTTTGTCGAAAAGCTGCAGGCGCTCGGCGCGCATGTCGAGCATGCTTCCGTCCCCGATCCCGTCATCTACTAATACAGGTTGCCTATGTTTAATAAAAAGCCCCTCGCGGATACCACCGCCCGAAGACCCTCAACTGGTGCGCAGGCCAAGATCTACAGTCGCGATAACGTGGCTCGCTATTCCGAGCGCGCTCGTCAACGTCGTCGTAGCCACACGATTCGTCACGTCGCGCTCATTGTCGTGCTTGGTGTGCTGCTGAGTGCCACTACCGCTGCCGGCCTGTGGTTTGCTACCATTATGGGCAAGCTCGGCGATTCTAATGTCATTACCGATAATCTGCGTCGGGTTCTGGTTGACACCGATGAGGCAAAGGATCCGTTCTACGTGCTGCTTCTTGGCACCGACGGCCGTCCGGGCGAGGATACGTATCGTGCCGACTCGATTATCCTGGCACGCATCGACCCCACGCAAAAGCAGGCGACGCTCATTTCCGTTCCGCGCGACACCAAGGTCGAGTACAAGGGCGAGACCATGAAGATCAACGCCTGCCATACCGTTGGCGGCGCCGAGGCCATGGTCGAGGCGGTCAACGAGCTGTGCGGTGTTCAGATTTCCCACTATGCCGAGGTCAGCTTCGACGGTATGCAGGCGCTGATTGATTCGGTTGGCGGTATCGACATTAACGCAACCGATGATGTTGACGACCCCGAGCACCTGGATATTAAGATTACCGCTGGCCAGCAGCATATGGACGGTGCCACCGCCCTTACCTATGCCCGCTGCCGCTACACCTATGCCGACGGCGATTACACGCGCATGCGCCACCAGCGTCAGGTGCTTGGCGCCCTTGCCAACCAGATTCTCAATAACTTCGATGCCACGAAGATTTTTGGCCTGGTTAATTCGCTGTCCGATATGCTCGTAACCGATATGAGCGTTCAGGATATCGTGGCTACGGTCAACGCCATGCGCGGTATGGATGTCGACGGTATCTACTCGGCCAACCTGCCCTCGTACGCCGACGACAGCACCATGATCGACGGTGTGAGCTACGTCTTTGTCTACGAGGACGAGCTCAAGGAAATGATGGAGCGCGTCGATGCCGGCAAGGATCCCAAGGGTCCCAACACCATGGGTCTTTCCGACGGTTCCAGTTCTACGATCGGCGACCTGAACAACAACACGTCTGACGACTACGCAAACGGTACCGCAACTTCATCGGTCAGCTCTGACGATTCCGATGACTCAAGCGATTCGAGCGATTCGGACTACTACGAAGAGCCCACCGGCGACGGCAACGGCTACGAAGCCAACTACTAAGTTACGCGGTTTTACCAAACCGCGTAACCGCTTGACGCTGCGCGGGCCGCATTTGGACAATCTGACGTTCAACTTCAAGGGCGCGACCAGAAGGTCAGCGCCCTTTCGTTTCACGTCACCTTGTCTCAAATGCGACCCGCTCGCTGCCCGTCCTCAACCTGCGACGTTAGTCATTGGGGACGTTCTTAAACGACTGGTCAAAGGGGACACTCTTGATGCACTTGGCACTTGGGGACGTTCCTCATGTGCCGGCAGTTTGGGACGCTCCTTGCGTCAAGAGGCTGGCGCGCGTCAACCTGTTCTCATTGCAGCAAAAAATCGCCCCGTTCTCGGTTGAGGACGGGGCGATTCGTCTTTTGGGCTTATGCGGCCAGTCTTATGCGAAACGGGCGACGAGCTCCTGGAGCACGTCGGTCATCTTGACGAGCGAACTGACCGGGACGAACTCGTTGACGCCGTGGTAGCAATAGCCGCCGGTGGAAAGGTTGGGGCAGGGCAGACCGCGGAACGACAGCTGGGCGCCGTCGGTGCCGCCACGAATTGGCAGCACTTGGGGCTCAACGCCGCAGGCAAGGTAGGCTTCCTTGGCAACATCAATAAGCTCGGGATAGTCACGAACGATCTCGGCCATATTTCGATACTGCTGCTTAATCTCGACCGTCACGCGCTCCTCACCCAGACGCTGGTTGAGCATCGAGGCAGCGGCATCAATAAGGTCGAGTTTCTGCTGGAACTTGGCGGCGTCATGGTCGCGGACGATATAGCGCGCTGTGGCGTGATCGACGGTCGCAGATACACCCTCAAGGTGATAAAAGCCCTCGTAGCCTTCCGTATACTCCGGGCGCTGTACGTAGGGGAGCAACGCGTTGAAGTCGCAGAACAGATTGCCTGCGTTGACCATACGGCCCTTAGCGTCGCCCGGGTGGATGGACTGGCCCTCAAAGCAGACGGTCGCCTCGGCGGCGTTAAAGCATTCCCACTCCAGTTCGCCGATGGGGCCGCCGTCGACCGTGTAGGCGTACTTGCAGCCAAAGGTATCGATATCCAACAGCTCGGCTCCGTGGCCGATCTCCTCGTCAGGGCAGAAGCAAATGCCGAGTGCGGGATGGGGCAGGGAGGGATCCTGAGCGATACGCGCGACAAGCGACATGATCTCGGCGACGCCTGCCTTGTCGTCCGCGCCCAGCAGCGTGGTGCCATCGCTGCAGACCAGGTCCTCACCTGCGAGGTCGTTCAGGGCGGAAAGCTTGGCGGTACTCATGGCAACGGGCTTACCGTCAACCGTGCCGCAGACCAGGTCGCCGCCTTCGTAGTGTACGATGTGCGGCTTCACGCCGGCGCCCGGTGCAACTTCGGTGGTGTCGAGATGGGCGATCAGGCCCAGGGCGGGCTTGTCCTCAGCGCCCGCACTTGCGGGGATATGCGCGCAGACATAGGCGTGCTCGGTCACGTGGGCATCTTCCGCACCAAGCTCGCGCAGCTCCTCGGCAAGCACGTTGGCAAGGTCAAACTGGACGGTGCTCGACGGCACCTGGTCGCAGTTGGCATCCTCGGACTGCGTGTTGATCTGGACGTAGCGCAAAAAGCGCTCGAGAACATCGGGGCTCGTGGTGGTGTTTTCCATAAAGACCGCTCCAATCTTGGTCGTCGTGTGCAACAAGAACTCTAGCACGGTATGCCACGGCATACCACGACGCTTGGATGGGGTAGAATCAGCCATTGAATGCAGAAGGGACGGAAGATCATGGATACGACAAATAGCTCGCGCGAACTACATCTGACGGTGGCGAACGAAGACTACTTGGAGTGCATGGTTCGCATTGAAAGCGAAGAGGGGGAAACCAACGGCGTGCGATCGGTCGACATCGCGCAGCGCCTTGGCGTCTCCAAGGCATCGGTCAATAAAGCGGTTTCGGCGCTCAAGGCATCCGAGCTTGTCGAGCAATCGCACTACGGCAAGGTAGTCCTGACCGATCGCGGCCGCGAGGTTGGCACGGCTATCTGGTACCGTCATCGCCTCATCCGCACGTTTTTGGTTCAGGAGCTCGGCGTCGAATTTGAGCGTGCCGATTCCGAGGCCTGCATGATGGAGCATGCGCTATCCGAGGACACGATGAACCGCTGGCTCGCCTATCTCGAAAAGCAAGGAATCAGCGTCGAGGAATAGCGGGATATATATGGATACTAGTTATTACAACCGCTTTGGTGCCGAGGAACTTACGCGCCGCTTGTCGAGCGAGACCTTGTTGGCGCAGGGCCCCATGGGCAGTGTCTTGTTGAGTGAGTACGATGCCGCCGACATTCCACCGGCGTTTTGGAATCTGGCGGAGCCGCAGACCGTTTCTCGTATCCATCGCTTGTATGTCGCCGCTGGCGCGCAGGTGCTCATTACCAACACCTTTCAGGCATCGAGCTATGCCCTCAAGCACGACCAGATTGCGCCGTCCGTGGCGGAGGTCAATCGCGGGGCCGTCGACGATGCCCGCCAGGCGCACCCTCAGCTGCTGCTGGGCTCGATGGGCCCGATCGGTATTGAGTGGTTTGCCGAGGACTCTGCCGAGTATCGTGAAATCCGAGGCATTGCGCGCGAACAGGCGCACGCCTTGCTCAATGCCGGCGTTGACGGTCTGCTGATCGAGACGGTGACGTCTATCCGTAATCTGCAGCCCATGCTTGCCGGCGCCCGAGATGCCGCCGACGGCATGCCTGTTCTGGTGAGTTTTGTCGTTGACGATAAAGGCGACCTGCTGGGCGATGGCCTCAACATCGAGGCAGCCGTTTTGTACGCCGAAAAACACGGCGCAAACTCGGTTGGTGTTAATTGCTGTTCGCTTTCGGCTGCGAACGCGGCGGTGCCCAGGATGGTTGCATCGGCGACTACTCCCGTCACGGTGCGTCCCAACGTAGGCGATCCGGTCCAGACTCAGGATGGCCCCGTATGGCACGAGAACCCCGAAGCTTTCGCGCGCGCATGCATCGAATGGAGACATGCCGGTGCCGCAATGGTGGGCAGTTGCTGTGGAACCACGGCAATCACTACGGCAGCGATGGCCGAGGCGCTCGATATATAAAGGGCAAAACCGCTCCATACGGGGCGGTTTTTTATTGCCTGCATGTTCTCGGCAGCATTTGCCCAAATGGTGAATGCTGGTGCCGGCAGGTTGCCGAGTGCATGTTGCGGGTATACCCCATGCGTACCATGATCCAAACACTGTGAGGTGTCTGCGCGTGTGCGCGATAATTCATTTTGGAACTGACGGTTGGCGCGCTCGCGTCGATGAGGACTTCACTGCCGATAACGTTGCCCGTATCGCCGATGCCGTCGGCGAGTTGTGGCAAAAGACCAATCCGGGCAAAACGGTATATATAGGGTTCGACACCCGGCCCCTGGCGCGCGAGTTCGCTGAGCTTGCGGCGGGCGTGCTAGCAGCGCACGAGCTGGACGCCGTGCTCGCTTCGCGACCTGTTCCGACCCCTGCCCTTACGTGGGCGGCGGCTTATGACGGTGAGGCGTGCGGCGCGCTCATGGTGACGGGGTCCCATCATCCGCAGGGTTATCTGTGCCTCAAGATTCGCATGGGTGACGGCTCGACCGCCAACCAGGATGTCATCGAAGAGCTCGAAGAGACCATGGCTTCCGAGCCAATGGGGATCGAGGGACAATATCGCACCGCAGATATCATTCCAGACTATATGCAGGCGGTGGCATCATTTGTCGATGCCGAAGCCATCCGCGCCGCGCACCTGCGCGTGGTTGTCGATCCCATGGGCGGCGCAGCCCAGGGCTATCTAGCCGACTTGCTGCGCGAGCTTGGCGTTGAGGTGCACGAGATTCACGCCGGGCAGGCGTCTGACCAAGAAGATATCTGCCCCGACCCCGTTGAGCCTTGGGTGGACGCTTGCGAGCGCACGGTTATCGAGGACGGAGCTTGCGCTGGCCTGGTGACCGACGGCGACGCCGACCGTATCGGCGCGGTTGACGAGCGCGGCAGATATATACATCCGCATCAGATCATGGCGCTCGTTTTGGGCGACTTGGTTCAATTTCGTAATTTGGAGGGGCGCGTCGTCGTCAATCTTTCGTGCTCGACGCTCGTGCGTCGCATTGCCGAGGCGCTTGGCTGCCGCGTGACCGTCAAACCAGTCGGTTTCAAATATATAGCGGCGGAGATGAAAAAGGGCGGCGTCCTCATGGGCGGCGAAGAAGCCGGTGGTATCGGCATCGCCGCGCATATGCCCGAGCGCGATGGAATCCTCGCCTGTCTGATTCTGTGTGAGCTTATGGCAAAGACGGACGCGCCTTTGGGCGTTCTGGTCGACCAACTCGAGGACAGTTTTGGTAAGACGAGTTACGGTCGACGCGATTTGCGCCTTGAGGCCGAAGATGCCGAAACGTTACGAACCCTGCTGCCGGGCGTAAACCCCAAGTCGATTTGTGGCAAGGTGCCGCAAAACGTTAGTCATATGGATGGCTTGCGTTTGGCATTCGAGGATGACACGTGGTTGCTGGTCCGTCCTAGCGGGACCGAACCAGTGGTGCGCGTCTACGCCGAGGGGTTCTCGGTGGAAGAACGTGATGAGCTGCTCGATGCTGGCTGTGCTTTAGCTAGGGGGACGTATCCGCTTTAACCATGAGACTGCCTTATATAAAGAGATGCTCGGCGAGCGGTAGTTAACGGCTGGCAAACGTTAGTCGAATCCCAAAATGTGTAGGAAATGTGTACGCCCAGATTCCCGCCCAC
>CAJMRZ010000012.1 GCA_905215945.1 uncultured bacterium
GGCCGAGTCGCATGGCGCACCAACGCCGCTGCCAGCAATACCAACAGCATGGCGGTGACATAGCCCGCAGCATCGAATCCTAAATCGATAACGTCGAAATGCCTGCCGGGAACAAAGATCTTATGTACCTGATCGCCAACGGAGCAGGCGGCGCAAAAGAGCAATACGGGCACGCAACGGGAGCATACGCTCCACGGACGCCTGGAAAAGCAAACCACGACCACCGAGGCGAACAATCCGACGAAGAAAAACTCTACGGTATGGGCAACGCGACGGACGTTCGTGCCCACCCACATGCGAATGGAAGCAAGTCGGCCAGACCGGACATTCGAGGCAGCCGAATCGGTGCCCCCGGTCATTCCGTTCTCCGCCTGAGCTTCACCCGTGGCATCGACAGCCTGAACGCCCGTAGCCTGGCCCTCCCCCACACGCGCGGTAGACTCGCTCAGCAACGACGTCTCCACCGCATTTTGCTCCGTCAGCACCCAGATGCCCGCCAGCGTTGCAACGAACAGAACAATTGCGGTCCATCCGATTATTTGTTTTACGCGCGCCAAGGGCCAACCTCCTTTTTTGAATATCAGCGAGTGTAGCCCCAAATGGCATCGTCACCGTATCAAAATTTGAATCGCAACAGGAAGCGACAAAGCGACGCAAACCCCTACCCCGCCTCGCGCATCCAGCGATCGAACGTCCCCACGCACACGCCTAGGCACTTTGCTGCCTGGCTGCGGGTAATATCGCCTGCCTCATAGCTATCGCGCACCAGCTCAAACTGAGGAGGGCACGGCTTGCGAGGTCGACCGAAACGAACCCCTCGCGCCCGCGCCGCTGCAATTCCCTCCGCCTGGCGCCGATGGATATTCTCGCGCTCCACCTGCGCCACGTAGCTCAGCAGTTGCAGCACAATATCGGCAATCAGGGTGTTGGTCACATCCGGCGCGCCGCTGGCCCTAGCGCGCGTGTCAAGCAATGGCATGTCCAACACCACAATGGCAACCCCGAGCTCCTTGGTAATGCGTCGCCATTCCTCAAGAATCTCGGAGTAATTACGACCAAGTCGGTCGATAGAAAGCACCACCAGTACGTCCCCGTCTCCCAGGACGTGCAGCAGCTCGCGATAACGCGGTCGATCGAAGTCCTTGCCGCTCGCATGGTCGGCATAAATATTCGCTGAGCCCACGCCATAGGCGCCCAGCGCATCCAGCTGCCGATTAAGGTTCTGATCGCGCGAACTCACCCGCGCATAACCGTACACCGTCGCCATCTCATCCCCGCTTTCTTGTAAACCTGCCAAAAGGGACAGGTTTATTTTGGTAGGTTTTACCTCTCAAATAGCAGGTAAGCGGGCGGCCGAGCAGACGACAAGGTAGTCACGATTCAAATGCGAAGGGCGGTCCCGAAAGACCGCCCTCCGCTCTCTCGCCACGAGTCGGGATTTAGCTAATGGATAAGCTTAAAGTCCAAGTGTCCACGCGTGGTATTGACGCGCGAGACCTCGATAATCACGCGCTGGCCCAGTTCATAGCGAGTCCCCGTGTCGGCGCCCGTCAGCGTAAGCGCGTCCTCGTCGAACTCGAGCCACTCGTTGCCCAGGCTCTTAATTGAAACCAGGCCCTCGACCTGTGTTAGGTCCAAGCGCACAAAGAGGCCCATGCTGCTAACCCACGAGACGGTTCCGGCATAGCGCTCACCCAGACGGTCCTCATAGTACTGGGCAATCTTGATCTTTTGCGTCGCATGGCTGGCGGCATCTGCCGCGCGCTCGGCATCGCTACATGCGCGGCAGATCTGCGGCAGAATGCGCGGCAGCGACTCGCGCCCCTTGCCGATCAGCCGCGGCGTACGGACCAAGGCGTCCTTGCCGCCGAGCTGCTCATAGGCCAACTGCAGTTTGAGCACGCGGTGCACCACCAGATCGGGGTAGCGACGGATGGGACTCGTAAAGTGACAGTAGCACGGCGCGGCGAGCGCAAAGTGGCCCTCGTTGCGCGGCTTGTACAGCGCGCGCTGCATGCTGCGCAGAAGCAGCGTGTTGACGAGCGGTGCGTTGGCCGTACCGGCGGCAGCATCGACTGCAGCCTGCAGCTCATCGGGGCTCCCCAGGGCAATACCGGCAGCACGGCGATCGTCGATGATGCCTAGCTGCGCCAGCGCAACGGCGGCACCGTGCAGGCTATCGGGGCTCGGATCCTCATGCACGCGATAGCAGGCCTCGATATCACGGTCTGCCAGCCACTCTGCAACGCACTCGTTGGCGAGCAGCATGGCTTCCTCGATAAGCGACGTGGCACACGAACGCTCACGCGCCACAATCTGCACGGGCACTCCGTCCTCATCCAATAGAGCACGAATCTCGGCCGTGTCAAAATCGACCGAGCCGCGGGCGCGACGGATACGACGGCGAAGTTCGGCGAGTTCGTTGGCGGCGACAAGGAAATCGCAGAGGTCGACGTTGTAGCCGCGGGCGACCTCCTCGCACGCAAGACCGCGCTCAAGCGCTTCCTCGCGCGAGGTCTCGGCAGCCGCAACATCCTCGGCCGCACCCTCCAGCACCGAATACTCAACCGCGCCGGCACGCACCAGCAGCGCCTCGGCGCCGTCATAGTCCATACGCACACGCGAGCGAATCACGCTGGGGTACGGATCGTAATGCCGCACGCGACCCTGTGCATCGAGCTCAATGTCAACGGTAAACGCAAGACGGTCCTCGTCAGGGCGAAGCGAGCACAGGTCACAGGACAGGCGTTCGGGCAGCATGGGAAGCACGCGATCGGCCAGATACACCGATGTCGTACGATGGCGAGCCTCAAGATCGATATGCCCGTCCCAAGCCACATAGTGTGAAACGTCGGCGATATGCACACCCAGCTTGTAGCCACCCTCGGGCGTGCGCTCCAGCGAAATGGCGTCGTCAAAGTCGCGCGCGTCGACTGGGTCGATCGTGATGACAAAGCGGTCGCGCAGATCGCGGCGGAGCGGGTCCTTAAGCGCCGCGGACACATCGAGCGAAAGCCCCTCGGCCTCGTCCAGCGCGGCCTCGGGATAGCTATCGGTATAGCCGTAACGCGCCATCACATATTGAACGCCCAAATCGGGCGCGTCATCTCCGCCAATGCGGCGCTCGATCGTCACGGTACCCGATTCCAGGCGCGTCGGGTAGGTCAAAATGCGCGCGACAACAGCGTCACCCGGGTGGACACCCAGACGATCCGCCGAGGTATCCTCGGGCAGAATGAAGAAGTCGGCCTTCAGACGCGAATCGAGCGGCTCGATCACACCGAGCGGACCGGCGGTCTGGTACGTGCCCACCACGCTTATGGCTGCACGCTCAACCACGCTTTCGATCACGGCGCGCCGCTCACCGTGCGGGCTGTTCTTAATGCTCACGGCAACGGTATCGCCATCCATGATCTCGCGCTTACCGCGGCCCATGACCTTGTAGTCGCCGTTTTCGGTTACAACGTAGGCGCTATGCTCATGGAGCTGCACGCGCCCGGTCAGGCTCGGACGGCGTTCGCTGCGCACCGGCCCGCGCTGATTGCGAGCTCCACGCTTATGCTTGTTATTGCGCCCCATGGCGCCTCCTAACTATCGATTGCGAACTCCAAAGAGTCTACCCAAATGATTCGCTTTCCTGCCGTCCCCTAGGGATCAAAAAACGGGCCGCCCCATAAGAGACGACCCGTTGGAAGGGATGAATTCCAAGCATGCCTACACGCGCAGGTAGCGGCGCATGGCGATGGCAGAACCAAAGAGACCGATAATCACACCGACCAGAATCAGCGCAGCATAGGTCACCAGGTAGTACTGCATCGGCAGGGCAAACGACATCCAGCCGATGCTCTCCTGCAGACGCGGAATCATCAGATTGCGCAGCAGCTCCAGAACGCCGATGGAAAGCAGCGAGCCCAAAATGGCCTGCAGCACGCCCTCGGTGATAAACGGGCCACGAATGAAGCCGTTGCTGGCGCCGACCAGACGCATAATCGCAATCTCACGACGACGCGCCGTGATGGACAGGCGAATCGTGTTGTTGATGAAGATGAATGCGATAAAGGTCAGAAGACCAACGAGCACCACGGCGGCGATGCGGATGTAGTTGGTCACCTGGAACAGGCGGCTCACTTCCTCCTGGCCGTACAGCACGCTCGCGTTGACGTCGCCGTCATCCGCGATCTTCTGGAAATCGGCATCCTTCTTGAGCTTCTTTGCCGTGCTCTCGACCTTGGACGGATCGTCCATCTCAATAGCGAAGGAAGCCGGCAGCGGGTTCTGGCCATCGAGCGCGCTCATGGTGGCGTCGGCGTTGCCCGACATCTTGCTCGTATACTCGGCCAGCGCGTCGTCCTTGTCCTTATAGGTCACGGACTTGACGTTATTCCACGTCTTAAGCTCGGCCTCAAAAGCCTGAACATCGGCCTGATCGGCGTCATCACTAATGAACGCGTTGATGACAACCTGATCCTCGACGGTGCCGATCACGGAGTTCAGCATCGCAGAGCCCATGATGAACAGGCCGATGATAAACAGCGAAAGGAAGATCGTGATGACGGCGCCGAGCGAGGTAGTCCAGTTACGGAAGAAGTGGCTGATTGCCTCTTTGAAGGAGTAGCCCACGTTAGTTGGTGCCATAGTTGCCGTAACCTCCCCTCTCCTGGTCGCGGATGACGTGGCCGCCCTCGAGGGCGATCACGCGGCGGTGCATGCTATCGACCATCTCGCGGTCGTGCGTGGCGACGATCACGGTGGTGCCGGTGCGGTTAATACGCTCAAGCAGCTTCATGATGCCCAGCGAGATCGCCGGGTCGAGGTTGCCCGTGGGCTCGTCGCAGATCAGCAGCGGCGGACGGTTGACCATAGCACGGGCGACGGCAACGCGCTGCTGCTCGCCACCGGAAAGCTGGTCGGGCAGCGAGTCCATCTGATCGGCCAGACCGACCAGGCGCAGCACCTCGGGCACCTGGCTGCGAATGACGCCCTTGGGCTTGCCGATGCACTGCAGGGCAAACGCCACGTTTTCGTAGGCGGTCTTTTGCGGCAGAAGCTTAAAGTCCTGGAACACGGCGCCAATCTGGCGGCGCAGGAACGGAACCTTGCGGTTCTTGATCTTCATGAGGTCCTGACCGGCAACCAGGATGCGGCCGCTCGTCGGCTTGACGTCGCGGTTGAGCGTCGACAGCAGCGTGGTCTTACCCGAGCCGGAGTGACCGACCAGGAAGACGAACTCGCCCGGATAGATCTCGATGTTGATGTCGTCGAGTGCAGGCTTGTTGGGCTGTGCCGGATAGATCTTGGTGACATGCTCCATAAGGATGACGGGCTCGACACCGGCCTGCTTGGCCATCTTCTTGCGGCTGGCCTGCGGATCGATGGGCGCAAACACCGACGTAAAATCGGGGTTGTTGAGCGCGTTATCGAGGCTTGCGACCTCGGCTGCCTGATCGCTCTCGACCACCGGGGCAGCAGGCTGCGTGGGGTCGGGAATAGCGGCAAAGAGACCGGACTGCGCAGGCTGAGGAGCCGGCGTCGCAGGGGCCAAGGGGTCGGGAATGCCGGCCATGGTAGGCTGCGGCGTGGCGGCACCAGCCTGAGGCTGCTCCACGCGAGCGGTCACGGCCTGAACGGGCTCAAAACCCGCCGTGCCGGAAAGCGCGACATCGCTGGTTGGATTGTAGGCAAAGGGATCGGATGCCGGCTGTGCCTGATCTGCCGGCTGAGCGGGGGCCTGAGCAACAGGCTGGCCCTCTGAATCCGGAGTGGCGAAACGACTGCCCTGGACGCCTGCCTGCGTCTTGGGGGCATCATCGCCCGCACCGGAGGTACGGAAGTGGTTACCCACTGGTGCTCCTTATCGTCGTGCGTTTAAACTACATGAGCGCTTAGTATTTTAGCAGCATTAGCTTTGCTGCACATAAGAAGCATGGCGTGCTTAGGGATCCCGTCGGCCGGGCACAGGGCTACTCTCCAAATCGTCCTCGGACATGTCGGAGCCCCCGCTGCGCGCTTCGCGCTGCGGGGGCTCCTCCGTCCTGCGGAAAGATTTGGAGAGTAACCCTGTGTCCGGCCTGCGATAACTAAGGGGTCGCTGCGTTTTACTTGGGTGCAGCAGCGCCGTGCTTGGGGGCTGAATTGCACTTTGCTGGTCTGGGCCCGTTTCCCGGAGAAAGCCCTTGCTTGGTGCGGGCCTAATTTGTTTGTTGCCGACAAAAACAGGGGCGTCCTCTTTGAGGACGCCCCTGTTTTGGATTGCATACGGTTGCTGAGGCGATACTTTGCCTCGTCTTGTCCTAGGCCAAGAACTCCTTGGTGGTCGCCACGATGTTGGCCGCGTCCAGGCCGTACTTGTGCAGGAGCTCGGCACCCGGGCCGGACTCACCGAAGGTATCGTTGACGCCAATCTTCTTGAGCGGCGTCGGGCACTGCTCGCACAGGACGTCGGCGACAGCGCTGCCCAGGCCACCGATCACGGAGTGCTCCTCGACGGTCACGACGTGGCCGGTCTTGGTGGCGCTCTTGACGATCAGGTCGGCATCGATGGGCTTGATGGTGTGCATGTTGATGACCTCGGCATCGATGCCCTCGGCAGCAAGCTGCTCAGCGGCCTCGAGAGCCTCGCCGACCATCAGGCCGCAGGCGATGATGGTCACGTCGGTGCCCTCGCGCATCACGATGCCCTTGCCTACCTCGAACTTGTAGGTCTCGGGGTCGTTGATAACCGGCGAGGCCAGACGGGCGAAGCGCATGTACACGGGGCCGTCGCACTCGTAGGCGGCGCGCGTCACGGCGCGGGCCTCCACGTCGTCGGCGGGAACAATCACGGTCATGCCGGGGATGACGCGCATGAGGGCGATATCCTCGCAGCACTGGTGCGTGGCGCCGTCCTCGCCCACCGAAATGCCGGCATGAGTAGCGCCAATCTTGACGTTGAGGTGCGGGTAGCCGATGGAATTGCGGACCTGCTCGTAGGCGCGACCGGCGGCAAACATCGCAAAGGTGCTCGCAAAAGCAACGCGGCCCGTGGTCGCGATGCCGGCGGCAAGACCCATCAGGTTGCTCTCGGCAATGCCGGCGTCGTAGAAGCGCTCAGGGTGCGCAGCCTTAAACTTACCGGTCTGCGTGGCGGCGGCCAGGTCGGCATCGAGAACCACAAAGTCATCGCGCTCATTGCCCAGCTCGACAAGTGCCTCGCCATAGCTAACGCGCGTGGCGACTTTCTTGACGTCTGCCATTAGAGCTCCTCCCCTGCTGCTGCGAGCTCGGCCATGGCCTGCTCAAACTGTTCATCGTTGGGTGCCTTGCCGTGCCAGCCCACCTGGTTTTCCATAAAGGAGACGCCCTTGCCCTTCACCGTCTCGGCGATAATGGCCACGGGCGAGTCGCTCACTTTGCGGGCCTCGGCAAAGGCGGCGGCAATCTGCGCCATGTCGTTACCGTCGGCGAGCTCGATCACATGCCACTTAAAGGCGCGGAACTTGTCAGCGAGCGGCATGGCCGAGTTGACTTCATCGATCGTGCCGTCAATCTGCAAGCCGTTGTGGTCGACGACGGCAACAAGATTGTCGAGCGCATGGTTGCCGGCGAACATGGCCGCCTCCCACACCTGGCCTTCCTCGCACTCACCGTCGCCCAGCAACGTGTAGACACGGTAGCCGTCGCCCCAGTGCTTAGCGGCAAGCGCCATTCCAACTGCAGCAGAGATGCCCTGACCGAGCGATCCGGTGGACATATCGATGCCAGGGGCGTCGTTCATGTTGGGATGGCCCTGCAGTCGGCTGCCAATATGACGGAGCGTCTCGAGCTCTTCGACGGGAAAATAGCCGCGATTTGCCAACACCGAATACAGGCCCGGCGCCGCGTGACCCTTGGAGAGCACAAAGCGATCGCGATCGGCCTTGTGAGGGTCGGCAGGATCGATATTCATTTCCTCAAAGTACAGATACGTCATGATGTCGGCAGCACCGAGCGATCCACCCGGGTGTCCCGACTTGGCCGCGTGAACCGCAGTCACGACACCCTTCCTGACCTCATTGGCGACCTTCGCCAGCTCCTGGTTGGTCATACGAATTCCTCTCTTGAGAACAACCCCGGCACCGGATGACGCGATGCCGGGGCAATCCACTCGTTAAGCCTGAGCGACGACCTTCTGCCAGTCAGCCTCAAAAGAGGCGAGGCCCTGGTCGGTCAGCGGATGATGCAGGCACTTCTTGAGAGCGGCCATGGGCACGGTCGCAATATCGGCACCGAGTAGCGCGGCCTGGGTCACGTGGTTGGGCGTACGAACCGAGGCGGTGATGATCTCGACGGTGTCGTCGACGTTCTTGCCCGTCCAGTCGTAGTTCTTAATGCAGGTCACGACGTTGTCGAGCTGCGAGATACCGTCCTCGGCGATGTCATCGAAACGACCGACAAACGGGCTGATGTAGCGAGCACCGGCATTGGCGGCCATAAGGGCCTGCGTCGGCGAGAAGACGAGCGTCATGTTGACGCGCACGCCAGCATCGGCCAGTGCACGGCAGGCGGCAAGGCCGGCCTCGCACACGGGAAGCTTGACCACGATGTTGGGGGCGAGGGCGGCAAGGCGCTTGCCCTCCTCGATCATACCCTCGGCAGTGGTAGCGGTAGACTCGGCGGAAACGGGCAGGCCCTCGCAGAGCTCGGCAATCTTGAGCATATGCGGCTCAAAGTCGGCAAGCTTGCCGCCGGTCTTGGCGTACAGGGACGGGTTGGTGGTAACACCGGCCAGGCAGCCCCAGCTCTTGGCCTCGGCGATCTCGTCCAGATTGGCAGTATCGATAAAGAACTTCATGGTGCAAACTCCTTCGAAGGAATCCAAAACTCAAAAAATAGGACAAAGGGGATGTCCCTTTGTCCTATGTGCCGGGCCTGCGGCTGGGACATGCCCCAGGCCCGGCGTCGTGTAGGAAAAGCTACTTAGTCCTCGAGAGCCTTCTCGATGCGGCTCGTGACGCCCTTGAGGTTAAGACCGACGACGTACTGCTTGATCGGGCGCTTGATGTGCTCGATCACAAAGCGCTTGCCGTCGATGTCCTGGGCAGCGAGGTTGCGATAGAGCTTCTCGACCTGCTCCTTGACCTCGGGATCGTTGAACGCATAGTGGCCGGAGACATCCAGGATCTTCAGGCTGAGCTCATCGTCGGCAAGGATGTCATCGACCTGCAGGTTGACGTCGTCGCCAGTCATCCACTTGCGCCAGCGCTCGGTCTTGATAGCCTTGACCAGCAGCGTGTGATACAGGTCGGAGGGGTCATCGCACAGACCGTTGTCGACCAGGATCTGCTCGGTGGCGCAGAGCTTGAGGTAGGCGCGGGTCTCCTCGGTGCCATACTGCGGAGCGACGTTGGAGGCGGTCACGTGTGCCGGGATGTGCTCGAGCAGCGTCGCGTCGTCCAGATAGTCGGCGTTGTGCTCCTTCAGGCCCACGCCATAGCGCTTGGCCATATCGGCAAGCTCGCGGGCGTTCTTGAAGTTGTAGTGACCGACCTGCTCCGTCCAGCGGGTAAGGGTGCCGGTCTGGCCGACGATAAAGGTGGGCATGGGGCAGCCGCGCTTCTCGAGCTCGGGCTGCAGCTGAGAAATGAACTCCTCGTACTTATCGGTAGAGGTCAAGCCGCCATTGGTCTCCTCGGTACCGACCTCATAGGCGACCTCGGGCAGGTTATGCTCGCGACGGTACTGCTCAAGGTAGTCGATAAGATCGATCGTGCGGCGAAGCACCACGTCGAGCGGAATAACCTTGCCGATCTGATAGGGGTCCTTGGTGGGGTCGACCATCAGCAGGTCAAAGCCCGCCTCCATGTCGGCGACGAAGGACTTGCGGGCGAGCTCCATGGCCTCGTCCTCGGGCAGGTGGGCGTTACGCTCCTCGTCGCGCTGCCACGGACCGCCGTGATCGCGGCACAGGTAGTACGGACCGGTGTAACCCACCTCGTCGGCAACCTTCTTGATGTCGGCGGCAAAGCGCGTCTGGTCCCAACCGTTGACGTAGCCGGCGCCCATCTCGTCCATATCGACCTGGTTGCGGCTGGCGATAAACATGGGCGGGAAATCCTCGTCCTTGGCAAGCTCGAACACGGCCTGAATCAGGTTGGGGCTCATGGGGCCAATGCCGACCATGGTTGCGTGATCGCCGCTATCCTGCAGCTTGAGCATGCCCTGAACGGCCTGACGGATGGTGAGGTTGGACATTTTGTTCTCCTTCTCCAGAGGATTTTTGACAAAAGTTCCCTGGGACCCAGATGTGGGCCCTATCAGTACGGATGGATTTTGTTGTGTAGGGGCGGTTGTGCGGAGTCAAATCCATCCCTCCGCACAACCGGAGTCCTTAAAGGTTTACTTGGCCTGCTTATCGAGCGTGGGCTTCATGGCAATCAGGATTGCAGCGGCGACCACGGCGCCAATCACGATGTCCAGGCAGAACAGCGCGACGTTGTTGGTGGCAAGGGCGACGATAAAGCCACCGTGCGGGACGTAGCAGTCGATGCCCTGGAAGGCGGCAAGTGCCGCACCCACGGCAGAGCCGATGCAAATGCCGGGCAGGGTGTGACCGAGGTCCTTGACCGCGAAGGGGATAGCGCCCTCGGTAATACCGATGCAGCCCATGAACAGCGCGGAGATGCCCATCTGGCGGTCAGCGTCATCGAACTTGTTCTTGGCGATGAGCGCAGCGAGGCCACAGGCGATCGGGGGAACGGCGACGGCGACGCGGAACATACCGTTAGGACCGTAGATACCGGAGGCCATGATGGCCATGGTGAAGGTCGAGGCGGTCTTGTTGATGGGGCCACCCATATCGAAGGCGGTCATAACGCCAATGACCAGACCCAGGACAACTGCGGAACCGCCCTGCAGGCTGCCGAGCACGCCGGTGAGCCAGTCCATCACAAAGCCAAGCGGCGTGGCCAGGATGTAGATATAGGCCATGCCCAGGACAAGCGAGGTCAGAATCGGGATGATCAGGATGGGCATGATGGTCTGGATGGTGTTGTTGACCTTCCAGGTCTTCATCCAGCGGACAAAGTAGCCGCAGATGACCGCCATGATCATGGCGCCCAAGAAGCCGGTCGAAACGCTGTTGCCGTTAGGGGTAACGACTGCGTTATTGACCAGGTAGCCCAGGACAAAACCGGGGGCGAGCGCGGGCTTGCCGGCCATCGAGTAGGAGATGTATGCCGCAAGCACCGGGATCATCATGGAGATGCCGGCCATGCCGATGGTGTTAAGGCTCACCATCAGCGGGTTCGTAACCTCCATGCCGTTGGCGCCGGCGGTACCGGATGCCAGCGAGAAGGCAAGAAACACGCCGCCGATAACGACGATGGGGATAAAATAGGAAACGCCGGTATTGAATGCATTGAGCAGCGTCTTGCCAGGATCGGCAAAGATAGACTGCTTGGACGCCGGTGTCGGGGCCTGCGGGGCAGCGGAGACGGCCTTCTTCTCTGCCTTGGCCTCGGCCTTGGGCGCGTCAACGGCGCCACCCGTCGCCTTGATGATCTCAATGGCCTGGTCGATGATCTTTACCGGATCGGCGATTACATCAGAGGTGCCGACCTTCAGGAACTTGCCCTCGGCCATCTTCTGCTCAAAACGGTCCTCGTTCTCGACACCCACGTCGACGGACTCCAGGACCAGGTCGGCGGGGTCCACGTCTTCCTGCGTGAGCTCATTCTCGATACCCAGGCCACCCTGAGCCTCGACCTTGCACTCGATGCCACGGGCGGCGCATTCATCCTGAATCGCCTTCTGGGCCATATACGTGTGGGCGATACCCACAGTACAGGCGGCAACGCCTACGATCTTCATTGCTTCCCTCTTTTCATAGAGTTGCGTGCGCAAGACACCGTTTGCGGAGGCCTCCGGAGCATCCCCTGCCGTTTGGACTTGCTGTCTTTTCGACAAGAACAATATAGGTGCTCGTTTTTCTTAATGCCAGCTTATTTCGGTAAACGCGCAGGTCAGAGCGTTGGTTATGCGATTTAGTTATGCGTTTAACCAAAAATGAATCCTGCGATTTTGCCCTCGATTTCAAAAGTCAAGAAGTATTTGATTTTCTCGGTAGACGGCAGATGCGCATGCCGGTCACAAATTTCGACCCCACCCGTATGCCGCATTTGTCGCATACTCATATGAAAGGAAAAAGCCGCTCACCGAAGCGTATCCTTCACCAAGACTCAAAGTCATCATGTTGGAAAATGCTCATCTGTCGGAAGGAGTCGCTGTGGCAAAACAGCGCGTTACGATCGCAGACGTCGCTCGAGAGGCGGGAACCTCGACGGCAAGCGTCTCGTATTACCTCAACGACAAACGAGAAAAGCTTAGCGAGAAGACGCAGAACAAAATCGCGCGCGTCATTAAGGAACTCGGATACGTTCCCAACGCCCAAGCGCAGACGCTCACCGGCAAGCAAACCCACGTCATTGCCATCATCATTTTGGATAACACCAACAAATGGGCGGGGCTCGTTCTCAATGGCATGGAGCAGGTCATGCTCCCCGCGGGCTACCAGACGGTCGTTTGCACGAGCAACTTTAACCCCGAGACCGAGCTCATGTACGTCGACAAGATGCTCTCGCTGGGCGTCGATGGCTTTATCATCCAGCCCACGGCAAACTTCAAAGCCGTGCATGACCGCATTAGACGCGCCGGCAAGCCGGTCGTCTTTTTCGATGCGGCCATCTATAGCCCAGGTACCAGCTGGATCAAAACCAACCTTTACGACGGCGTGTACAACGCCACACAGGCACTCCTCGACGCCGGCTACGAAGATTTCTTTTCCATTGCCGCCAACATGACCGAAATGCGCACCCGCATGGAGCGTTTTCAGGGGTATGCCGAGGCGCTGGCAGCGAACGGGCAGCTCTACAAAGCGATTCCCATCGATCACAACAAGCCGTCAATCAACGAGCTCACTGAATACTTTAAATTCAAGTTCAATCCCGCCAAGCGAACCCTTATCTTCGTGCAAAATCAGTGGGCACTTCCCCGTGTCTACAAGGCCCTCCAGCCAATGGCCCATCTGCTTCCGCAGCAAATCGGCCTTTTGGGACTCAACTGCGAAGACTGGACTAATCTCACCACACCGACCGTCTCCACCATCATCGAGCCCGTCGACCAAGAAGGTCGCGAAGCAGCCGAGATGCTGCTCGCCCTACTTGACGGAAGCAGCGAACCCGGCGAGCAGCGCATTCTCGAGTGCAAGCTCAACTGGCTCGACTCCACCTCGATCTAGACCGCGGGACAAATGAATCAGTAGCGTTTGTCTCAAATCTTAAGTATTTGTTCGACAGAACGGCCCTTGCCGGCTCCTGCTAGACTGGTAGATTCCCAACCATCTAGCCAGGAGCCGCAATGTCGCGCAAGTCCGCCTACAAGCAAGCACTTTCCATCGGCACCGCCGTGGTGCTGGGGTTTGCGTTGTTTACGGGATCGCTCGACGGAGCTCCCAAGCTGCTGTCGCCGCAAAGCGATGAGCAGGCGACGGCTCTGGCCGAGAAGCAAAACGAAAGTCCCAGCCGTACCGACGACGAAGCGGACTTGGTCGCCCGGCTCGAATCGGGAACAGCAAGCTCCGAGGACTCCGGCGATGGCTCCGAATCCACCGCGACCAACACCAACGGCAACGTTGCCTCCGCGGACAGCGCCGCCACCCCCATCGACGAGGTTGAAAACCCCGACCTCAACCGCGCCCGCGGTGTTTATCTCAGCAGCATTCCCGACTACGCCGGCAACCCCTACGTTGCCCTTCGCGCCGACAGCACGCACCCGCTCGGCACGCCGTCGTTCACGCTTGACGAGTATGAGCGTGCCACCGAAGAAGGCTGCTTTAAGAAATTCTCCAAGCTCGACAGCCTGGGCCGCACTCGCAAGGCGCTCGCCTGCGTAGGCCCCGAGTCGCTCGGACAGGGAAAGCGCGGCGATATCTCGCGCATCCATCCTGCCGGTTGGCACCAGCAGCGCTACGACTTTATTCCAGGCCAGAGCCTCTACAACCGCTGCCACCTCATCGCTTGGTCGCTCTGCGGCGAGAATGCCAACCGCAAAAATCTCCTCACCGGCACGCGCTATCTCAACGAGACGGGCATGCTACCGTTTGAAGAGCAGATCCTCGACTACATCCGCGACACGGGCAACCATGTGCTCTACCGCGTCACGCCCATGTACAACGAAGAGGAACTCGTCTGTCGTGGCGTTCGTCTGGAAGCACAATCGGTCGAGGACCACGGTAAGACCCTGTGCTTCCACGTGTACTGCTACAACCTGCAGCCGCACGTGCAGATCGACTACGCCACCGGCCGCAACCAGGCATCCGGAGACTAGTGCCGACCGCGCCGCCCGTAACCCAAAAAAATGATCCGCAATCCTTCCGTCGCATACGGATCAAATAAGGCCGCCCCGGTTACCCAGGACGGCCTTTCCGTCAGCACCTACATTGCAGACAACGCCACACGCTACTTGGCGCGGCCCTCCTCATAGCGCTCGACCAGCTTGGCCTGAACGTCATAAGGCACCTGCTCGTAGCCGGCGGGCTTCATGGTAAAGTCGCCCGTGCCGCGCGTGATAGAGCGCAGGCGCGTCGAATAATCCGTCAGCTCGGCCAGCGGCGCCTGGGCAATGACTACGGTGTCGCCGCGCTCATCGGTCTCCATGCCCGTCACGCGACCGCGCGATGCCGAGATGTCGCCCATCACGGCGCCGGCATAGCTCTCGGGGATAGTCACCGTGATTTCCTCGATGGGCTCCAGCACCACCGGGTCGGCATCGGCGCATGCCTTGCGCAGACCGATGCGAGCCGCCGCGCGGAACGCCATCTCGTTGGAGTCGACGCTGTGATACGAGCCGTCATACACCGCGACACGAATGCCCGTGAGCGGATAGCCGGCGATAATGCCGTCCTTCATGGTTTCCTGGACGCCCTTGTCCACGGCGGGGATGAGCGAGCGCGGGATGCGGCCGCCCACGACCTCATCAACAAACTCGTAGCCGTCACTCGTGCCGTCGGGCCCAATGAGCGGCTCAACGCGCAGCCAGCAGTCGCCGTACTGGCCGGCACCGCCAGTCTGCTTCTTATGGCGACCCTGGGCACTCGCCGTGCGGCGGATGGTCTCGCGATACGGAATGCGGATCGGCACACTTTTGGCCACGACCTTGGTGCGGTCCTCAAGGCGATTGAGCAGGACCGAAACCTGCGCCTCACCCACGGCGGAGATGATAGTCTGGCCGGTCTCCTCGTCACGATCGATGCTCATGGTCGGATCGGCCTTGCATGCCTTCTCGATAAACGTGTAGAGCTTCTCTTCGTCCCCGCGATTCTCGGCCTCGATGGCAATGCGGTACTGCGAGTTGGGGAACTTAAACGCCGCAGCCTCGACCTTGCCGGTAATCGAGAGCGTATCACCCGTCTCTGCCGCCAACTTGGGCGCCACGATAATGTCGCCGGCATAGGCATGGCCAACCTCGGTCATATCGCGGCCGCACATCACATACAGGTGAGCCAGACGGTCGCCCTTGCGCGTGCGCGCGTTGACCAGCTCAAGGCCCGGCTCAAGCGTACCCGTCAGCACCTTGATAAAGCTGATGCGACCCTGCTGCGGATCGGCCAGCGTCTTAAACACAAACGCCACCGGACGGTCATCGTCGCTCGAAATCTTGAGCGAATCACCGTCGATGAGCGGCATCTCGCCGTAGTCCGTCGGCGCCGGGAAGTACGTGGCGATGTCGTCCATCAGCGAGTTGACGCCCTGCTCCTTAATGCAATCGCCCGCAAAGACCGGCACAAAGATGCGCTCGGCAATCGCCTTCGACAGCAAGCCCTCAAGCTCCTCCTGCGTCAGCGTCTCCTCGCCTTCCAAGTACTTCATCATCAGTTCGTCGTCAGCCTCGGCCACCAGCTCGCACAGATGGTCATGGGCCTCCTCGGCCTGGGCACGATACTCCTCGGGAATCTCCGACTCAACGGCTTCGGTGCCGTTGCAATGGCGCGCCTTCATGCGCACCAGGTCGATGATGCCGTCAAAGTCCTCGCCCTCGCCCCAGGGAAGGGTCACGGCGCCCAGGCGCGTGCCAAAGCGCTCCTGCAGCAGGTCCATCGTGGTCGCAAAGCTGGCCTCGGAGCGCGACAGGCGGTTTACGAACACCGCACGCGCCAGGCGCAGGTCCTCGGCGGCATACCAGAGCTTAACCGTCGTAGGCTGCGGGCCGGCCTCGGCATCGACCACAAACAGAGCCGTCTCGCAGACGCTCATCGCAGCAAAGGCGTCGCCGATAAAATCGGGGTAGCACGGGGCATCGAGCACATTGATGCGCGCGCCCTTCCAGTCGATCGGCGCGATGGTCGTCGAGATGGAAAATGCACGCTTGACCTCTTCGGGGTCATAGTCGAGCGTGGGCTTGGTGCCGTCGTGGCCGCCCAGGCGGGCGGTCTTGCCGGAAAGGTGGAGCATGGCCTCGGCGAGTGAAGTCTTGCCCACCCCGCCTTGGCCTACGAGCACCACGTTCCTTACGTTACCGGTCTTGGGAGCACCCATGATGACCTCCTTGCAGGGCCGCGCGCAATGCGCGACGCCAACGGGGAGAGTTCGCGGTCGGTGCCATCCCGGGAGCAGCATGGTCGGCAGCCGAGCCGACTCACCCTCCAAATGTCCTATGCCACCACCCTACCCTCACGGGCGGCTGTCCATGCATACCTTTCGGCGCACGTATGAATACAGGCGGCGAGAGGAAGAGACAAGCTTATGAGGCGATTATTGAACCCCGTCGATGCAAACAAAATGCCGCCACAGACCGTAAGACCTGCGGCGGCTTCGCCTTAATTAATAGTTGAGTAAATACCTGAGCCTATCCCTCGATACGGCTCAAGAACTCACGGGTGCGCTGCTCGCGCGGATGGTCGATAACCTGCTCGGCAGGACCCTCCTCGACAATGCGGCCGCCATCCATAAAGACCACGCGGTCGGCAACATCGCGCGCAAACTGCATTGCGTGGGTCACAATCACCATCGTCATATTCTGCGCGGCAAGGTCTTTAATGACACGCAGCACCTCGGCCGTCAGCTCGGGATCGAGCGCCGAGGTCGGCTC
>CAJMRZ010000013.1 GCA_905215945.1 uncultured bacterium
TTTCCCGCCACTCGTTGGGGTCTGGAGCTGACGTGAGACCGTTGCCGAAGTCCCGTTTGGAGCCGTTGCGGGACCGGTTTCGCAGCATCGTTGGTACGACCGTAGAGCCGGCTCCTACTCAGGGTCGGCACCAACGCGGGACCCGGAGCCAATGCAGCACCACAAGTGATCCAATCCTCTAGCTCACTGCCAATTCTCCTGCTAGCGTGTATGACAAAGGTGAGATGGGGTAGGAAAAACGCATTACACGCGAGTGATGGGGAAAGGCCGACGTGCCCGTCCCTGTGCGGGGAGGAAGCCCATCGATGCTGGAGCTCAAAGGTATTTGCAAAAGGTACGTTACCCAGTCGTTTACGCAGGTGGCGCTCGACAGCGTAAGCCTGGCTTTTCGCGATAACGAGTTCGTGGCCATTCTGGGTCCCTCGGGCTCGGGTAAAACTACGATGCTCAACGTCATCGGCGGACTGGATCATTTCGATTCCGGCGACCTGCTCATCGACGGTATTTCGACCAAGGATTTTCACGATCGCGATTGGGATGCCTATCGCAATAACCGCATCGGCTTTGTGTTCCAGAGCTATAACCTCATTCCGCATCAGACCATTTTGGAAAACGTGGAGCTGGCGCTTACGCTCACGGGTGTGGGGCACGCCGAGCGCCGCCAGCGTGCGCGCGAGGCGTTGGAGAAAGTCGGCCTGGGCGAGCACGTTAACAAGCGCCCGAGCCAGCTTTCGGGCGGGCAGATGCAGCGTGTGGCCATCGCCCGCGCCCTGATTAACGATCCCGAGATTGTGCTGGCCGACGAGCCGACCGGCGCTTTGGATTCAACGACATCCGTACAGGTCATGGATCTGCTCAAAGACGTGGCGCGCGACCGCCTGGTTATTATGGTCACGCACAATCCCGAGCTGGCGTACCAATACGCCACGCGCATCGTCAACCTGGCGGACGGTAAGATCACCGACGATTCCGACCCTTTCGATGTCGCTGACGCCACGCGCCGCGAGGCCAAGCCTACGCGCAAAACCTCGATGAGCTTTGTGACGGCGCTGGGGCTTTCTGCCCGCAACCTCATGACCAAGAAGGGTCGCACGGCCATGACTGCTTTTGCGGGCTCGATTGGCATTATCGGCATTGCGGCGATTCTGGCGCTGTCCAACGGCGTAAACGGCTACATCAAAAAGGTCGAGGAGGATACGCTCTCGAGCTACCCGCTTACGATCTCCAGGCAGGACTACGACCTGTCGTCCATGATGGGCGGGCAGGGGGCCACGGATGACGAGGCGTCCAACGGCGAGGATTCGTCCGACGACGGTACCGACGGCAAGGCTCAGGGAACCGATAAGATTCCCGTGGTCACGGCCGTAAAGGATATGTTTGCGAGCGTTAAGTCCAACGACATGACGAGCTTTAAGGCATGGCTTGACGACGGCGGCGATGGTATCGACAAAGAGGTCAACGCCATCCAGTATGGCTACGGCGTGACGCCAGTTGTCTATCGTTCGAGTAAGGGTGACGAGAAGCCCGTCCGGCTGGTGCCCAACGCTATGACCGAGGCCATGAGCGGAGGCGCAAGTTCGGCGGCAACGGTGAGCATGGAATCCATGGGAACCTCGGTCTTTAACGAGATGATCGACGACCAGAGTCTGCTCGACAGCCAGTACGATGTCGTCGCTGGCCATTGGCCTACGTCCGCCAACGAAGCCGTGATGGTGCTTTCGAGCCGTGGCACGGTGGGCGATTACACGCTCTACAGCATCGGTGCGCTGGATATTGATGAGCTCAATGACCTGGTTAACAGCGCCATGGCGGCCGACGGTGGGGTCGAAACGCCCGAGACCGGCACCGACTTTACCTACGACGATGCGCTGTCCACGACGTTTAAGGTGCTGTCGCCGGCCGATGCCTATCGCAAAAACGAAGAGACCGGCATGTGGACCGATATGTCTGGCGACGCCGACTTTATGTCCGCCAAGGTTGCCGACGGTATCGACGTGCACATTGTGGGCGTGGTGCGACCCAACGAGACGGCCAACGCGAGCGCGTTGTCCCCGGGCATTGCCTACACGCATGCGCTGACTCGCCAGCTTATGGAGCGCGCCGCCGATTCGCAGATTGTGCAGGAGCAACTCGCCCACCCCGAGACGGATGTCTTTACGGGCAAGTCTTTCGATGAGCTGCAGTGCGAGGCCAAACAAGGCGTGGATCTGGGCAGTATGTTCAGCGTGGATGAGGCGGCGCTGAAGAGCGCGTTCTCGTTCGATACGCCTGCGCTCTCAGGTGCGGCGGGCGGTATGGACCTGTCGGGTCTTGACTTGTCCGGGCTGGACATTGACCTTTCGGACGTTGGCAAGGATATCGACTTCAGCGACATCATGGCAAAAGCACCGGCCCCAGATTTCTCGGGTGTCTTCGATGGGTTGGAGCTTACACCCGAGCAGATGCAGCAGGTGGGAACGCTTGCCAACCAGCTGTTTGAGGGCTTTCTGCAATCTGATCAGTTTAGGGCACTGTCGCCCGAAGATCTTAGGGACGCGTCAAAGCTCGCTGCCGCATTCTCGACGTATCTTGAGAATGATGCCGCAGCCCAGCAATACCTGGCTCAGCTCAAGGCACTCGGCGGCGATGCCCTGGCCGAGCGCCTGCAACAGGCGATGACCGACTATGTGCAAAAGCAGCTGGCTCCGTATCTGCAGCAGGCTATGGATCAGGTGATGAAGGCGATCAGCGAGCAGATAGCATCGACGGTATCGTCCCAGCTCAAGGCGGGCGCGGCAGGGCTCATGGCAGGGCTCATGGACCAGATGGCGACACAGATGTCTTCGAGTTTTGCCAACCTGGCGAGCGCCATGCACGTGGATGCGAGTGCCTTTGCTCGTGCCATCCATTTCAACATGGACGCCGAGGATCTGAGTTCGCTCATGATGAGCTATGCCAAGGCGTCGAAGCTCACCTACGACAACAATCTGACCACGTTGGGCTATGCGGATGAGGCGGACCCCATCTCGGTTAAGATTTTCCCGCGCGACTTTGAGGCCAAGGAGCGCGTACTCGATCACATCGATGCGTACAACAAGCAGGTCAAAGCCGCTGGCCATGATGATCGGGCAATTTCGTACACCGACTACATGGGCATCATCATGGGTTCGGTGACCGACATCGTGAACACCATCAGCTTGGTGCTCATCGCATTCGTGAGTATCAGCCTGGTGGTGAGCTCCATCATGATCGGCATCATCACCTACATCAGCGTGCTGGAACGCAAAAAGGAGATTGGCATCCTGCGCGCGATCGGCGCGTCGAAGCGCAACGTGGCCAACGTATTCAATGCCGAGACATGTATCGAGGGCCTCATTGCCGGCGTCTTTGCTATTGTCGTCGTGGTGGCCGTGAGCTTTCCGGTTAATGCCTGGGCGCTTGCTGCCAAACAGGTACCCAATCTGATGAGCCTGCCCGTGCAGGATGCGCTGGTGCTCATCGCGATTTCGGTGCTGCTGACGGTTGTCGCTGGCCTGCTGCCGGCCCGTAGCGCATCCAAAAAGGATCCCGTGGAAGCCCTGCGCTCCGAATAATGCGACAAAAGGGTTGTTCCTTTGTCACATTGAGACCCTTGCGAAATCGGGGTCTAATACTTTTCCGAGAAGTGAGCGAGTCAAAATGGACCCCCGAAGCGCTAACACTTATTGAAGGCGGTTTCCTGCGGTTTTGATTGTTAAATCCTGCGGTTTTGGCGTCAGAAAATGTCGATGCTTCGGGGGTCAAAAAACGGTCGTTCACTTCTTGGAAAAGTATTAGACCTCGAGATATAGACGATGTTCGCGAGCGGCAATTAGAGCGTAAGCCTTTAGTTCTTCTTTGCAGAGAGCATGAGCCTAATTTCCGGATGGGTGTATTCGTCGAACTCTTCTTTGGGCTCGGTGTCAAAGGCGTAGTACGACCTGATGGATTCGCCCTCCGTCTCGATGCTGATTTCTTCATATAGGGAGCCGGCTAAAAATGCCTGCTTAAATTCATCCGACAGGCTGCACGGCGTGAGGAGGCCCGGTGTGGCAACGGAAACGTCCAGCCCATTGAGCGGGGCACAGAGCGTCGCGATATCCTGCTCGGCGCGGGCGAGGTTGTCTGCAAGGCTTGCCTCGGGGTCGATCTGACTGACGTAATCGACGTCCGTGAGCGTGCCGTCTACATCAAAAGAAAGGTAGATATAGGCTGCTTGAGCGCCGAGGTCATTATCGCGTAGATAGCCGATTATGCGGTAGCCGTAGTCGTGATACGACTCGTATGGGTCGTCTGCTGCGACGCGTTCGCACACGGGCTCCAAGGCATCTTGCGCGATGGCGAGCTGCTCGGCGGCTGCAGCCTTTCTTACCTGAAGCGCGTTATTTCCCTGGACAAACTGCGGGATGTAGACGCCAAGCAGCACAATGGCGGGCACCACCGCGAGAGCTATGATCTGCTTCTTGACGCTTGGAATCGTCACGCCGTATGCATTTGCCATGGCCTCGGCATTGCTCGAGGTCTCGGCTAGCACGTCTGCCGCCGTGGCGACTGCCCCTACGGCGCCGGCGACCTCGGCGGCACCGCCCAGGTTGCGCGCGAGATCGTTATCGCTGTTCTTGAGCAGGCGGCCGGCAGCTTGCGTGGCAAGCACGCCGGCGACCTCCGCGGAACGGTCCTTGTTGGTCTGGGCTACCGCGAGCCTGCTCTGCAGCTCCTTCCACTGTTTGCCCTGCATTCCAAAGCGCGGCGCAAGAGCGCAATAGCAAAAGATGGCGAGTTCGATTACGGTGAGTGCGATGGCGGTATATATGCCCGCGGGTTGGAATTCCTTTTGGTGGAACGCGATATCGTTGATCATTTGGAGCGGCAACATCAACAGGCATGCTACGAACGACATGACGAGTGCGGTCGCTGCGATCTTGGGGTATGTGCAGTACCGCTGTATGCGTTTCTTTTCTTGTTCGGTGAGTTGCTGCATGGGGCCTCGACTCTCATCGTTTTTCGGGGGCGATGCGCACACGCTCTTGAGTATAGATGAGTGAAGGACGTCTGTTGTTCATATAGCGGTCAACAGCGTGCTGTTGGTGGTCGTTTGATCGCGAACGTCGTCTTTTGGAGCATGAAGCCGCTGCCGATGCCCGCAAACAGCAAATCGAAGGTGAATGGTTTCCCGAGAAGTGAACGACCTAATTTGGACCCCTGAAGCACCCACGTTTTTCGACGCTAAAACCGCAGGATTTGAGTGATAAAACCGCAGGAATTGGCCTTCCAAAAGTGTCGATGCATCGAGGGTCCGATTTCACTCGTTCACTTCGCGGAAAACCATTCACCTTCGTTGTATGAGGCGCCGGATGGAAGGGTGATTATCGTCAAGCTGCTGCCTCTGCCTTGTGAATCATCTGGAGCACAAGGCATAATGCATGTAACAAGGGGGCGGTTCCTTTGTCACATCCGCTGATATGAGAGAAGAGTAGATGATTCTTTCGCTTGCCCCTATGGAGGGGATTACCGGGCATGTGTTCCGTCGCGTGCATGCGGAGTGCTTCGGTGCGCTCGATTGTTATTACACGCCGTTTTTGCCGCCGCCGCGGGTGGGAAACCGCTTTGGCGGCAAGGCGTTTAAGGAGATCGATCCTGCCAATAACCAGGGGCTTAACGTAGTGCCTCAGCTGATGTCCAAGAACGCGGACGAGTTTGTGTGGGCGGCACAGGTGCTCGCCGACATGGGCTATCGCGAGGTCAATCTCAACTTGGGTTGCCCCTCGGGGACGGTTGTCGCCAAGGGCAAGGGCTCGGGTTTCTTGCGTAATCTCGACGAACTTGAGGTGTTCTTGAGCGACGTGTGCGAACGCTCGCCGTTGCCGGTATCGGTCAAGACCAGGCTGGGGCTGGAGAGTGACGACGAATACGAGCGCGTGCTCGATCTGTATTGCCGCATACCGTTGGCAGAGCTGATCGTGCACCCGCGCGTACAAAAGGACCGCTATACGGGCACGCCGCGCAAGGAGTTTTATGGCGAGACGCTGGAGCGCGCACCGTTTCCGGTGGCATACAACGGCGATATTTTTGATCTTGAGGACATGGATGCGCTGGTTGAGGCCTATCCCGGTACACGCCATGTGATGCTGGGGCGTGGCTTGCTTGCGAACCCCGCGCTGGCTCGCATGGTCAAGGGCGGTCCTGCTGCCACAGCAGCCGAGCTGCAGCGTTTCCACGACACGCTGTTCGCGGCCTATGCAGAAGAGATTGGCGGCAATGCGGTCTTTCGCATGAAGGAGTGGTGGTTCTACGCCAAGTGCGCTTTTGCCGACCCCGCTACCGTTCACAAGCTCGTACGTAAGACCAAAAAGGTCGACGAATACCGTGCCGCCGTCGATCGCGTCTTTCGCGAGCAGCCACTTGCACCCATAGCCCGCTTCCACGGCTAGTTGGTCGTTGGGGACGTTCTTTAACGACTAGTCATTTAAGAACGTCCCCAACGACTATGTTGCACTAGAGCAGGTTCTTCTGTGCCCATGCGATGATGTCGCTCGATTCGTAGAGTGGCTTGCCGTCGATGAACAGGCAGGGAACCTGGCGTTTTCCGCCGACGGCGATGAGCGTCTGCTCGGCATCGGGGTCGGTCGAGATGTTGCGCTCAGGGATGGTCACGCCGTTATCGGCCAAAAAGCGCTTGACCTTTATGCAATACGGGCAGCCGGTCATAACGAATAGCACGAGCTCATGATCAGTAGCCATAGGTCTCCAATCGGTTGAGGTTTTGATTGAAATACCCAAAGCCGCCGCGGTCTATGCGCGGGCCAGCGACGACTCGATGGCCTGGACCAGAAACGCCGTGGCTCCGGTGTCGCAGGGCTTGTCGTAGTAGTCAATAAAGCGCTGGTCGGCAAGATAACCGTGAGCGAGCCCCAGATACGCCTCGTCTTGGGGCTCGCATCCCCAGTTGAGAGCAATCCAACGACGGTGCATCGCGACGAGCTTGCGAGCCTCGCTTCCATCCGCATCGCCGTCGCCCATGGCAATCGAAAGCTGGCCCAAAATGGCGCGTTCAAGTTCCTTCATGTCGTTCCATGTCTGAGGATCCATATCCAGCAGCGCCTCGTTTGCCGCATCGATAGCCTCATCGCCATAGCGCGCCCGCGCCTCGGCACCGTAGCGCTCCTCGTTTTCTTGCACGGCGCGCCAGCGCTCCAGTTGCGGCAGGACGGCGCCCATGAGCGAGACGGCTTCGTCGAGCGACATGCCGGTGTTTTGTGCCAGCCGCGGGGCACAGTCCTCGATCATCGCCTCCATGGTGGTCTCGTAGGTGTACTGGCCGTGGTCGTAGCACCACTTGCAGTAATGATCGGTCGCGGCGCCCGCAGCATCGGTACCGCAGTCGTCGGGCGTGAGTATCATGCCGCAGCTCTGGCAATAGTGCTCGGGCATTTCGAGCAGATGAGACAGGGGCTCGCCGGTCACGGCGGCAATGAGTTTCATCATGTCGATACCCGGTGTGACCTCTCCACGTTCCCAACGGCTGATGGCCTGGCGTGTGACGAAGAGCTTAGCGGCGAGCTGCTCCTGAGTAAGGTGATGGGCGCGACGGATGGCAATGAGCTTTTCTGCAAAGGCCATAGCGGCTCCTTTCTGCTGGTTGATGGCTTAAGCATACGCGGCGGCAGGTGCCCTTCCAAGCAACCGTTGGTTGCACGACGGGGACCGCGGCGAAGAATTGCGCGCAACGCCCCACACCTCCATGCCGTACAATGACCGGCATGGAACCTATCGCACACATACATACCGACCTGCCGCAGAAGTTCGGCATTCCGCGCAACAGCTTTTTGGCGCCTCATCTGCAGGGGCGCATCGTTTTTGAGCCGGAATTTGCCTCCAATGCAGCAGTTGAGGGCCTGGACTCCTTCTCTCACCTGTGGCTGCTGTGGCGCTTCGAAAACGGAACGCCCGGCGGCACGGCTAAGGACATAGCTGCCGATGCCAAGGCGCAGGACAGGTCCGGCACCAATGCCAAGTGGTCGAAAACCGTGCGCCCGCCGCGTCTGGGTGGAGCCGAGCGTGTGGGCGTCTTTGCCACGCGCAGTCCGTTTCGCCCTAATCCCATCGGGCTCACCTGCGTCAAGCTTGATCATGTCGAGCTCACCGACGATGGCCCCATCATCCATGTGCTGGGGGCCGACCTGCGCGATGGCACGCCCATCTACGATATCAAGCCCTACATTCCATTTGCCGACTGTCACCCGGATGCGACGGGCGGCTGGATTGAGGATGCTCCGTGGCAAGAGCTTGACGTCGAGTTCCCGCAAGCGCTGCAGGATATGGTCCCGCCCGCAAAGCTCCCCGGCTTGGTCGAGGTCCTTTGCCAAGATCCGCGCCGCGCAGGCAGCAAGCACGAGCCAAACCGCGTTTACCACTTGGCTTACGCCGGGCTCGACATATCGTTTACGGTCGACGGAGCCAGGTTGACGGTAACCGCCGTCAACGACGCGCAAGACTAACCAGCCATTCGTCCGCACCCGTCAAATTAAGCGCCAAACCCCGCGCCAAAACCGCCCACGCTGGTGGACAATAACGCCTACCAAAACAATCAACTTTGCACGGGAGTTCAGCATGAAATACGACTTTAGCTCGCTTATCGACCGCCACGGCATGGACTCCATCGCCGTTGACTCCTGGGGCGAGATCCCCGGCATGGCTCCGAACGCACCCGACGAGGGCTTCGACCGCATTCCCATGTGGGTGGCCGACATGAATTTTGCCACGGTGCCCACGGTTCAGGAGTACATCATCAAGCGCGCTCAGCACCCCATGTTTGGCTACTTCAATCCGCGTCCCGAGTACTTCGATCGCATCATCGAATGGCAGAGGCGCCGCAATGGCGTTGAGGGCTTGGCACCGGAGCATATCGGCTACGAAAACGGCGTGCTGGGCGGTGTCGTGTCGACGTTGCGCGCGTATGTCCAGCCGGGCGATGCGGTGCTGGTCCATAGCCCCACCTACATCGGCTTTACCAAATCCATCGAAGCCGCGGGCTATCGTATTGTCCACAGCCCGCTTAAGCTCGACGATCAAGGCGTGTGGCGTATGGACTTTGAGGACATGGAGCACAAGCTCGCCCAAAACCACATCCATGCCGCGGTGTTCTGCTCGCCGCACAATCCCTGCGGCCGCGTATGGGAGCGCGACGAGATCGAGCACGCCATGGACATCTATCGCCAGCACGATTGCGTGGTGATCTCGGACGAGATTTGGTCCGATATCATCCTGCCGGGGCACAAGCATATCCCGACGCAGTCGGTGAGCGAGGATGCCCGCATGCGTACGGTTGCCCTCTACGCGCCCAGCAAGACGTTCAACCTGGCGGGCCTGGTCGGCAGCTACCACATTATCTATAACGAGACGCTGCGCGACCGCGTGTGCGCCGTGTCCAACAAGACTCACTACAACGAGATGAATGTCCTCTCCATGCATGCGCTTATTGGTGCCTATCAGCCGCAGGGCTACGAGTGGGTGGACGAGCTCAACCAGGTGCTTGCCGGCAATATCGAGTACTTCTGCACGTATGCAGAAAAACACTGGAAGGGCGTCGCGTTATCGCGTCCGCAGGGCACGTACATGGTGTTTCTGGACTGTACCGAGTGGTGCCGCGAGCATGGCCGCGATATTCAGTGGTTGCTCGACGAGGGGGCGCGCGTGGGCGTGGGGTATCAGGACGGCCGCCCGTTCCACGGGCCCTGCCACATTCGCGTGAATCTGGCGCTGCCGCTTTCGCGCGTGAGGGAAGCGTGCGACCGCCTGGACCGCTACGTTTTTAATGCACGGTAAGCGCGCACTGCATGCGGAGCCTTCTGCCAAGTCGGCTAGAAGGCCCCGTGTGGTAAGGCATCTGTAACCATTGGGCGCAGACCTGCTGCGGAGGTTTATTTTTCTTGAATCTGCTTACCGCAGAGATGCTCAATCGTAATCTCGTAGAGCTGGACACCCTTAATGTCCTTGGCGATTTCCTCTTCGACTTCTTCGGCAGAAGGGTAGTACTTAAGCGCGAGCTGGCGAACTTTATCCTCGATAAACGCGGGGGTGTCATTCGCCAGGCGACAACGGCCAAAGACTACGGTACTCATAACGTAGGGAGCCCAGTCACCGTCCTGGTACCACTCGTTGCCGTAAACGGTAAAGCAGACCTTGTCATCGCGCTTGAGTGCGTCGACCTTGTGGCCAGCCTTGGCGCCATGGAAATAAATCTTGTCGTGCTCGGCGTCAAAGAAGTAGTTGACGGGAATGGCGTACGGGTAGCCATCGTCGCCGTTGACGGCAAAGACGCCGCGCTTGCAGGTAGCGAGCAGTTCGCGCGCTTCCTCGTCAGTGATGGCGCGTTTCTTTCGACGTAAGGGCCTAAACATCGTTGGTTTCCTTTCTGGTCGTGCGTGGTGGTTGAGCACAAACTATAGCGAAACGGATCCGTTTTTCTTGATGCGGGCGAGTATGTTTTTGAGCTTGTTAAAGTCGAGCGGTTTGGACAGATGGGCGTTCATGCCGGCATCGTGTGCCGCCTTGGCGTCCTCGGCAAAGGCGTTGGCGGTGAGCGCGATGATGGGGATATCGGCTGCATCGACCTTCTCGCTCAGACGAATCACGCGGGTTGCCTCGTAGCCGTCCATGTCCGGCATCATAATGTCCATCAAAATGGCATCGAAGCTGCCGGCGGGATGCGACAAGTACAGATCGACGACTTCGTTGCCATTGGCGGCGCGGGTGACCACGACGCCCTCGGATTCTAGCAGTGTCTGGGCAATCTCGGCATTCAATTCGTTGTCTTCGGCGAGCAGCACGTTCATGTCGGCGAGCGAGCAGTCGGGCGCACTCTCAACCGTATTCGCCCGCGCCTGGGGATTCTCGTCGATATCGAGCGGAATCTCCACGTAGAACGAGGTGCCCACATGGAGCTCACTGGTGACTTCGATGGTGCCGCCCATCAGTTCAATAAGCGACTTGACGATTGGCATGCCCATGCCGGTTCCTTGGAACTTGCTGCGCGCATCGTCACCTTCTTGGGCAAACGGCTCATAGATATGCTTTAAAAACTTGGGAGTCATGCCAATGCCGGTATCCGAAACGCTAAAGCAAAAGAGCGCGCGCCCGTCATCGAGTGGCCTGGTCTTTGAACTAAAGGTGACGGAGCCGCCGTGCTTGTTGTACTTAATGCTGTTGTCTAACAGGTTGATCATGATCTGTCGGATATGGGTGGGACTGCCGATCATGTATGGCCCCGTGGCGTACGGCAGACTATTGTCCTGCATGGTGATGCCGTTACTGGACGCGCGGAGCTTGCACAGAACCAGCGTATTGTCACAGAGCTCTTTGAGGTTAAAAGGCGCATGCTCCAGTGTTAGCTTGCGGTCTTCGATTTTGCCCATCTCGAGGATGTCGTTGATTAGCGAGAGCAGGTGATTGGCGGCAACGCGCGCCTTGGCACGGCTCTCGCGGGCGACCTTGATATCGCCTTCCTTCAATTCCTCAATCTCGATAAGGCCCAGGATACCGTTGAGCGGCGTACGGATGTCGTGGCTCATGCGCGTGAGGAATGCCGTCTTAGCGGCGTTGGCAGCGTCGGCTTTTTTGCGCTCGGTTCGAGCGCGCACGAGCGCCCAGATGAGCAGGACGATGCCGACCGACAACATACCGATGAGGGTAGCGGCAATGGCGGTGCGGTTGCGAAAAAGGAATTGAAGCGTGTCTGATTCCTGGGTCGTGTACGACGTGGAGGAGTAATTGCTTGCGGAGAGCGATTCTCCGGCATTGATGATGCCCTTGTTGATGATTCCCAGCAGCTCGGGCTTTCCGCGCGAAATCCAGCACGAGAGCTCACAGGTGTCAGGGAGCTCGACCGTCTCGTAGTCCTTGAGATCATGACGGTCGCCGATGGTTTTTATGCGTGAGCTGGGAGCGACGATGCAGTGCGCCATTCCCTTCCTGAGGGCGTCGAACGCTTCATCGTCGGATTGGTATTCGGTCACGGTCGCTGTGGGGAACAGACTTTCAAGTACATTTTGGTTGATAAACGATGATTTGGTACAGGCGATGTTCTGAAGGTCTTTGTTCAGGTCGCTGCCGGTGTGGATGGCGGTGAGGGATATGGTCCCCAACGATATCGACTGCACAACGCCTGATTGCTCGGCAAACCAGTAATCTCGGTATACCGGCAGCACAACGTCTATGCTTCCCTTTGACAGGGCTTTTGACATCATCTTGTAGCTATCAAAGGCGACGGTTTTGACCGTAATGCCAAATTTATCGTGCAACGTCGTCGCAAGCGATGCGAGCGAGCCTTCCATTTCGCCGTTTTCGTCTTCGTTGCAATAGGGGAGTTTGCCCGTAATGTAGCCGAGCGTGATGGTGTTGTCATTTGCTTTGAGCCAGGAACGTTCGGGGCCGTTGAGCGATGATGAACCGCTGTTTTGGGCCGAGTAGTTAGATTTGACTTCGTCGATATAGCGTGGGTTGACGCGGGCGATTGCCGACATGGCGGCATTGATGTCGTCCATCAGGTCGGGGCGGCTTTTGGGGACGGCAAAATAGTAGTCGCTCGAACCAATGTAGAACATGGGGGAGGCGCTGGGTGACGAGGTCGTGTCGTTCATGATGATGGCATCGACCTCGTTGTTTGCGAGCGCGTCAAAGAGGGCACCGCCAGTGTTGATTTCTTTATAGGTGCAGGTAATGCCTTCGTTGGCGAGCCACTGCTGGCCAACGAAGGTTTGCATAACGCCGGGGTTGCAGCCGATGGTAAGGCCTTGGAGCGCTTGGGGGTCACCCTTGGCCAGATCGTCGCGATCGGGCTTGGCGTAGATGAAGTAGCGCTCGGTGCCCTCGGGGTTCGAGGAAAAGAGCAGCTTTTGTGCGCGTTCCTCGGAGTAGGAGATGTTGGGCATGAGGTCGATCTCGCCCGCCTCGAGCATGTCCAAAAGCTCGGTGAAGGTGCCGGAGACGTATTCGTACCGCCAGCCGGGCGTGTAGTACGACAGGGTCTGGAGGTACTCGTAACCCCATCCCGAGAGACGCTCGCCGGGGGTGCCGTCCTGGAAGCCCTCGTTGTTGACGAGCCAACCAACGCGGACCGTCTTGACTGGCTGACTAGAGTCATCGGCAAAAGCTTGAACAGGCGCGATTGAACTCAGCACGGCAAGCGCGGCAAGCACAATGGTCAGGGCGCGACATATAACTGAACGAAGGGCAGTGGCAGCTCTCACATGCAATCCTAACGAATCGAGACATTACCGCATAAGGATACCAGCTCAGCCTGCCCAGTTGGCAGCTGTACCGCTAAACGCTCCCGCCCGGCAGCTGGGGACAGTCCCTTTCTGCCGGCACAAAAGGAACGTCCCTGGCTGCCGGTTGTGGGACAATACCGGGCGAACGTGATTGAGCGTCTGGGAAAAGGGGTCGCGATGAACAAGTTGAGGACGCTTGCCGATGTGCTGCGACAGGCTGGCTTTGCGCGCATCACGGGTCTGTTTCTTATCTTTTACCTGCTGTGCTCGACGGCTGTCTGGCTGTCCGAGCCTACGACCCTCACCTTTGGCGATGGACTTTGGTTTAGCTTCGAGACGGTCTCGACCATCGGCTTTGGCGACATTCCGGCCGAAACACCGGTTGCCCGCGCTATTACCGTCGTCTTGAGCGTTATTAGCATCTTCTACATCGCCATGCTCACGGGCGTGGCGGTGAACTACTGCAATACGCTCATCAAGATGCGTCAAAAGGACACCATGGCGCGCTTTATGGACGATCTTGAGCATTTGGAAGAGCTCGATCGCGACGAGCTTGCCGATCTTTCGCGTCGCGTGCGCGAGTATCGTCGACGCCAGCGCTAAGACGAACGTCGCGCGCCACAACAGGGGGACTGAATATGCATATCACCGTGTATCTGGGTGCCAGTGTCGGTAACGACCCAGCATTTCTGCCTGCGGTACAGGAGCTGGGCAACTGGATTGGCGCCAACGGACACGCGTTGGTATACGGCGGGTCCAAATCGGGCCTGATGGGTGCGCTCGCCGATAGCGTGCTCGATGCTGGCGGACACGTGACGGGTGTTGAGCCGAGCTTTTTTATCGAGGCCGAGTTTCAACATGACGGTATCGACGACCTCATCGTGACGAGTGATATGGCCGAGCGCAAAGCCAAGATGATTGAGCTCGGCGATGCGTTCATCGCCTTTCCCGGTGGGACGGGCACGCTCGAGGAGATTGCCGAGGTCATGTCCGCGGTGTCGTTGGGGCACCTGAGTGCTCCGTGCATCCTGTATAACCTGGACGGTTACTACAACGATCTTAAGGCGCTGCTCGGGCACATGATTGATAAGGGCCTATCGAGCCCGCAGCGTCAACGGGGCATCTACTTTGCCGAGGATCTGCACGAGATTGCCTCGATTATCAACGGATAAGTCTTGAGCCTGCCCCGCCGTGGTCCCCGGTGGCTCCGTTTGCAGCGCAGACGGTTGGCTTGACTGGGCCACACTCGCTCTACAATAAAACGTATCTATGTCGACTTTGACCGCGGGAGGACCCGATGGATAACCTTGCCAAACCCACAAACCGCGCGCTGTTTTTAGTTAGCGTTGCCGTGACCGGTGCGTTCGCAGGTGCCGCGGTCTGGCTGTTCTTTTTTGCGATGGAGCACGGTATCGACTATCTATGGACAGAGATTCCGCACGCGCTGGGCGTCGCTTCGCCCGAGCTTGCCAGCGGCCCGTTTGGCTTTTTGCCGTATCCGTTTTTTGTCTGCCTGCTGGGCGGCCTGTTAATCGGTCTGTACGAAAAGATGACAGGCGCCAAGACCGATGACCTCAACCAGGTGATGGCTAAGGTTAAGCAAGACGGGCGCTACCCGTACGACAATCTGGGCAAGCTTTCGCTCGCGGCGTTGCTGCCGCTGCTGTTTGGCGGAAGCATTGGACCGGAGGCCGGCCTGACCGGCGTTATCGCTGGTCTGTGCAGCTGGGTCGGCGACCGTATGCGTTGCTTTGGCGCCGAGTTTAGGGAGCTCACGCTGCTGGGCACCCAGGCTGCCCTGACGGCGCTCTTTACCGCGCCCGTCTTTGGCTTTGTAGCACCGCTTGCCGGTAGCGCCGACGGCCAGGGCGAAGACGCCGACGATGAGTCCACGTCCGGCGAGATCACCATCAAGCTACCCAAGGTGCAAAAGACCGTGGTCTATGGCATCGCGATTGCCGGCGGTCTGGGCACCTACCTGCTGCTTGGCCAGCTTGTGGGCGGCGGCATGGGCATGCCCAGGTTCGAGTCCGCCGAGGTGGGCAACCTGGAACTTGCCTGGCTCATTCCGCTGGCGTTGGTCGGCACCGTTTGCGGCTGGCTGTACTTTGTCTCCGAGCACGCAAGCGAGGCGCTGTCTCATGCAATAGGGGAGCGTCCTGTCGTCAAGGCCATGCTGGCCGGTCTGGCGCTCGCCATCTGTGGCACGGTCCTGCCCTACACCATGTTTGCCGGCGAGACCCAGGCCGACGTGCTCATGGAAACCTACCTGACCATTCCCGCCGGCGTGCTTATCGCGACCGGTCTTGTCAAAGCCATGCTGACCCCCGCCCTCATCAACCTGGGCTGGCGCGGCGGCCACTTCTTCCCGGTTATCTTCTCGGGCGTAAGCCTGGGCTATGGCCTTGCTATCCTCACCGGCGCAGATCCGGTCTTTTGCGTCGCCGTCTGCACGGCATCGACGATGGGTGCGGTCATGCGCCAGCCGGTCATGGTCGTGGGCCTGCTGCTCATGTGCTTCCCACTCAAAGGTATCGTCTGCATGATCATCGCCGCCGTTATCGCTTCCGGCATTCCGCTGCCCAAGCCGCTGCGCAAGTAGCGCGGTGGCGCACGCCGAGGACATGCCATTTGTCACGGATTTGCGGGGGGGGGCGATCGCGTCCTTCGTGGATTGAGACTCGCGTGGCTACAGATCGCGTACTCGATAAACCTTGGTGCTGACGGTGCAGCTGATTACGCATAGCGCGAGGGCAAGTGCGGCGATGCCTGCACACAGGCAGCCAAGAACGGCAGGATCGGGATTCGCCCCGGCAATCGACATGAGCCAGTTGCTGATGGGGTTGGAGGAACTCAACGTTGCCATGGTAAGGCACCCGAGCATGGCAAACAGGCCGACGGATAGGCGCAGCGCCTCCATGTGTCCAAATCGAAAGAACAGCGGTTGTGCCAAGAACACCATCATGAGGGAAATGAGCATCGAGGCTGCCGAGGCGATTGCGATTTCAAAGACCGTCTGTCCCGTCGAAGGAATGCCCGCGCTGTTGAAGAGCGGGATGGCGACGATACTCAAAAGCGTAGCTGCACATGCCATGACGGCGGAGAAGACAATAACGCTCAGGTAGCGTGCACAAATAATGTCTTTGCGCGAGAAGGGCAGCGTTGCCCGATAACGCTCCCAGCTATTTTGATTGTCGAAGCCGGCCAGCGAGCTCATGACCATGATGGGCGACATGGCACTGACCGCGCAGGCGCCGGCACTTGTGCCAGAGTCGCCGATCGACGTGTTGGCGAGGGACAGCACGACGAATAAAAACAGGCCGACGCCCGCGATGCTCGGGATGAGCGTGCGAACGATGGCGAGTTCGGACATAAAGGCGCGTTTCATTTCGAAGCCCCTTTCAGCATGAGGCGCAGATAGTCATCAATGGTTGCCCGATCGCAGGGAATCTCGGGGAAGGCCTCGAGCGTTTCGCGAC
>CAJMRZ010000014.1 GCA_905215945.1 uncultured bacterium
ACAACCGGGTCAGCGACGGGCAGCGGCTCGGCGGGAACAGTCACCGCAGGAGAAGCGGCGGAACCGACCGGCGTGGAGGCCATGAGGTCGGCCGGGAAGGAGTTTTGGGCATCGTCCATGAAGTGCTGGATGAGCTTGAGGTACTCGGCCTTGAACTCCTCACGGGAAGCCTTGAGACGATCGATCTCCTCGAGCTCGGCCTGCTTCTCGGTCAGAGCCTGGCGGATAACCTCGCGTGCCTTGGCGTCAGCCTCGTTGCGGATACGCTCAGCGTTCTCATTGGCATCGTTGACGATGGTCTCAGCGGTCTGCTGGGCAGCGATCAGGGCAGCAGAAATCTGGCGCTCCTGAGCGGAGAAGTCAGGGGCGGGAGCAGCCACGGGGGCGGCAGGAACGGCCTGGTCGGCGGTATCCTGAGCCTGGGCAAGCTGAGCCTGCGCATCGGCAAGCTGCTGCTCGGTAGCAGTCAGACGACCCTTAAGGTCGACGATCTTAGCGAGCATAGCGTCAACCTCGGAGGACAGCGTCTCCAAGAAGACGTCGACCTCGGCAGGATCGTAGCCACGCTTGGCCTCAGAGAAAGTCTGAGCCTGGATGTCTGCAGGGGTAATAGCCATAACAAGTCTCCTTTTTCATCGCCTCGGCGCTACACGCCCGACGTAAGTTACTAAGTCAGTTCTACACGAGTATACCTATAAGAAGCTGCAGAACCAGCCTCTGCACCAACTGCAACGCAATAATCGCAACGACCGGCGAAAAATCGATACCGCCCATCGGCGGGATGAAACGACGGAACAGGTTGAGCCACGGACCGCACACGCTATCAAGCACCGCGGCAATATCCTGAAGCAAACCACCCTGCTTCATGGGAATCCACGTCATAAAGCAGTAGACGACAATGAGCGTGGAATAGAAGTTGAACAGCGTGTTGACCAGCTGGACGATAGTGTAGATGTTGATGGGAATCTCCTCGTCTTGTCTTTACTTAAGGTAGCCGTCGGCACGAAGCTTCTTGAGATCGGAATCTTTGACCTCGCAACCGGCGGGCAGCACCATGAACACGCGGTCGCCCACCTCCTTGACCGTGGCACCCAGACCGCAGGCAAAGCCGTAAGAGAAGTCCAAGACGCGCTTGGCAACTTCGGTGCGTACGCCCACAAAAATCAGTGCGACAGGCTGCTTGGTGCGAACGCGGCGCACCACGGTCTCCACGTCGTCATAGCTCTCGGGGCGCAGGACATAGGCCGGCAGCTGCGGCGTGGCGTTGATGATATTGCTCGCATAGGCCGAGGCATCGCTCGGTGCAGGCGCGGGCGCAGCGGCGGCACGGGCGCGGGTGTTCTCGGCGTAGCTAGACGGCGTGTCATAGGCACCAGGACGATAACCGCTCGCAACACTGTCCTGCGAGCGCGAAGGCGGGTTATACGTCGTGGCATGGCGGGAGTCATCGCCGACCAGCTGACCGGAGCGTGTATACACGGCAACCGACTCAGCTTCACCACGGCGCGTCTGACCAAGCAGGCCGTTGCTCGGCTCGTCTTGGGTGTAGAAGCCCTCGCCCGAAGCACCACTGTAGCCGTTGTTCTGATAGCCATCGTCGTAGCCGTCATCGTAGCCGTAGTCGTCGTCCTGGCCATAACCCTGGTCGTAACCCTGCTGGCCGCCCAGGTGCATCTTATTTTTAATCTCGTCAAGGAAGCCCATGGTTGTGTCCTCTCGCGGTTTAGTGCAGGCGCCCCGATAATCAGTGCGCACTTCAGAGCCTTATTTTACTGCAAACTCCGGGCTAAATACTACCCTGCCCAGGCGAACGAGCGTAGAGCCCTCCTCAAGGGCAGGCTCAAAGTCCTCGCTCATGCCGCAGGAAAGCTCAGGCAGGTTCAAATCGGGATGCGCCGCCTCCAGCTCATCCCTCAGCTCACGAAGCCCCGCAAAGGTGCGGCGTGCCACATCCTTATTCCCCCGGGGCGCCATAGTCATAAGCCCCTGTACGCAAATTCCCTCAAGTTCCGCAAACTCACCCGCGGCGGCGCGAATCTCATCGGGCGAAAAGCCTCCCTTCGACTCCTCACCACTCACATTGACCTCAATGAGCACGCGCTGGGGGCCGGAGAGCTCGCCCGCCTCAATCTTGCGGACCGCACGGCTCGAGATGGCCTGAGCCAAATGCAGCGAGCTTACCGAATGAAGCAGCTCGGCCGAGCCCAGAACCGCATTGATCTTGTTGGTCTGCAGGTTGCCGATCATATCGAAGCGCACCTCGGGTAGCTCCGGATGCTCTACGAGGCCCGCAAGCTTGCGAACGAGCTCCTGCGGGCGGTTCTCGGCAAAATGGCGATACCCCGCCTGAATAGCGGCAACGGTCTCATCAACGCCAACAGTCTTGGAGACGGCAATCAGGCGCGCGGCATCGTGGGGACGACCCGCGCGATCGAGTGCTGCATAAAAACGTTCGAGAATCTGCTCGCGGCGAGCGCGTACCAAGTCCAAATAGTTATCCATTGCCAATCGCCTCCGCAGACAGCCAAACAAGTAGTCCCATGCTAACGCAAGAGCGCGGCCTCGCATGTGCAAGGCCGCGCTCACTTAGGTATTTACAATCTTTCGACGAACGGGGCCGCCCTACTCCTCGTCGTCCTCGGCGTCGTCCTCGTCCTCGAGGTGCTCGAGCAGGTAGCGGAGACCCTCGCTCACCTCGTTAGCGGGCACTTTGGCAACATAGTGTGCATCGACGGCAGGCCTCATGATGACACCCTCGCCCGAAGGCACGCGCATGCTCTCAAGCTCATCCTCGTCCGTACGGGCGATATCGCCGGCAGTCATACGCTGTCCGGTCAAAAGGAAGGTCAGACGGCAGGCGGCATCGATCGAAATCGAGGCGATACGATCGAGGTAGCGCGAGACCATGATGGCGCGGCGCAGGTCGTCATAGTTGCTGTCGTCGTCCATAAAATCGCCCGTGTCCATGCGGTTAAAGGTGCGGAAGAACTTCTCGTACGCCGCATGCACCGGCTCGTCCTCGCCGGCCAGGTTGCAGATGATGGACATGTCGTTGGTGACGAGCGCAGAAAGTGACGAACCCAGCACCTGGTAAACAGCCTCGGCCTCGGCCTCGACCGTAGCGACGAGTTCCTGGGGCAGCGAGATGTCGGCCTTGACCATGTGACGCGTGGCGCGGCAGATCTGGCGAACCTTATCGGTCATGCGCTGCAGGTTAAAGTCGACGTAGATGATCGTCTGCAGCAAGCGGAAGTCGGAGGCGACCGGCGACTGCGTAGCGATCAGGTTGTAGCACACGGCCTCCAAGTTGGCGCAGCGCGCATCGATCGAGAGCGTGCGCTTCTTGGTCTTGGTGGCGAGCTTGCGATCGTCGGTCACATAGGCCTTCACGGCGTCGTGAAGCGCCAGGTCTACAGCCTCGTAGATGCTCAGCATCTCGTGACGGGCTTCGATGAGCTGACGGGAAAACAGTTTGCGCATGGTTCACTCCAATCAGTTGGGTGCGGTCATGCCGCCCGCACAGTGAATACGCACCGGACCAGGTCCGATCGGCTTGGGACTAGTCGCACCGATCAGCCAAAGCGGCCGGTGATATAGTCTTCCGTCCGTGAATCCACCGGGCTGGTGAAGATCGCGTCGGTTTGACCATACTCGATGAGCGTAGCGGGCTCGCCGGCAACTTCCTGCAAGAAAAATGCGGTGTAGTCGCTAATACGAGCGGCCTGCTGCATAGAATGCGTGACGATGATGATCGTCATCTCGGGCGCCAGCTCGGCCATCAGATCCTCGACCTTAGAGACGGACGTGGGGTCGATGGCGGAGCAGGGCTCGTCCATCAGAAGGACATCGGGCTGCACCGCAAGCACACGCGCAATGCACAGACGCTGCTGCTGACCGCCCGAGAGCGCCAAACCGTCCTTGTTGAGCTGATTGGATACCTCTTTCCAGAGGTTGGCGCGCTTGAGCGATTCTTCCACGATGTCATCGAGGTCACTTTTGCTAGTCACGCCCTGCAGACGAGGGCCAAAAGCGACATTCTCGTAGATGGATTTGGGGAACGGGTTGGGCTGCTGAAAAATCATGCCCACGCGGCGGCGAAGGTCGACCGGGTCGACGCCCTCGGCATAGATATCGTTGCCGTCGAGCGTCATGGTGCCCTCGACGCGGGTGCCCTCGATAAGGTCGTTCATACGGTTGATGCAGCGCAAAAACGTCGATTTGCCGCAGCCCGAAGGACCGATAAACGAGGTGATGGCGTTTTTGGCGATGTTGAGGTCGAGCCCCGTCAGCGCATGAAAGTCACCGTACCAAAAGTTGAAATCCTTGGCCGTGATGGCCGCTTGCTCCGGCGTGGGAGCGGACTGATAGACGGACATGGGACTCCTTAACTAGCGGCGTTTGCGCGACAGATAACGCGCAAACAGGTTGAAGGCCAGAATAATCGCCATCAGCAAAAGCGCAGTGCCGTAGGCTGCGTTCATGTTGATGCCGTCATTGGCAAGCAGATACAGGTGAACGGTCATGGGACGACCGGAATCGAGCGGCGAAATAGGCAGGTTGATGGCCTGACCCATGGTGTAGAGCACCACGGCGGTCTCGCCGATGGCGCGGCCGATGGCAAGCACGATGCCGGTGGCGATGCGGCCAAAAGCCGAAGGAAGCACGATCTTGGAGACGACCTGCCACTTGGTGGCGCCCAGGCCATATGCGCCCCAACGGATATAGCGCGGAACGGCGCGGATTGCCTCCTCGGTGGTGCGCATGACGATAGGCAGCATCAGAAGCGCCAGCGCCAGCGCGGCCGAAACCATCGAAAGGCCCAGGCCCATGGCCTCGACAAACAAGGCGTAGCCAAAGAGGCCCATAACAATGGAGGGCACCGAGGCCAGGGCATCGGCAGCATAGCGAATGATGTCGACAATCTTGCCCTGCTTGGCGTATTCGGCCAGATAGACCGCAGCCAGGACGGCAACCGGCGTGCAGATGAGCATGGCGAGCGCCGTCACGTAGATGGTCGAGACGATCGTGGGCCAAATGCCGCCCTCGGCGTTGACGCCCTGCGGCCAGCCGAAGATAAAGTCGAGCGAGATATGCGGCAGGCCGTTGATGACCACGTAGGCGATGATAGCGACCAGCACCAGCGTGGTGATGTAGGCAGCGGCACGAAACACGCCAAGCATGATCTTGTTGGACAGGTCCTTGTTGATGCGGCCCTTCTTGCCATGGGAAAGGGCACGCTTGATGCGCTCACGCGACGAGGTCGTATCGACCGTCGTGTCAACGGAATCGGACATAGCCTACCCCCTCTTCTTGGAAATCAGGCGGACGATACCCACCAGTGCAGCGGAGATGATAAACAGGACAACGCCCATGCCGAACAGAGCCGAGCGGTGCAGGCCCGAGGAATAACTCATGTCGAGCGCAATCTGACTCGTGAGCGTCGAGATGGGGCTCGAGATGCTATCCGGAATGACCGGGGCGTTGCCCACGACCATCAGCACGGCCATGGTCTCACCGATGGCACGCCCCATACCCAAGACAATCGCATCGACAATGCCCAGCTTGGCTGCAGGAAGCACGACCTTGTAGATGGTCTGCCACTTGGTGGCACCCATGGCATAGGACGCCTCGCGAATGCCCATGGGAATGGAATTGAGGGCATCTATGGTGAGCGTGGTGATGGTAGGGACGATCATGATGGCGAGCACGAACCACGCCGTCAGTGCGCCAAATCCAAGGCCGCCGGTCAGCTGGGCGATAAACGGGCGGATGATGATCATGCCGAAGAAGCCGTAGATGATGGAGGGGATGCCCGCCAGCAGGTCGACAGCGGGGCTAATGAGCCTGCGCACGCGCTTGCTGGCGATCTCGACCAGATACACGGCTGTGCCCACACCCAACGGCACGCCCATGGCAAGGGCACCGACCGTCACCAGGCCAGAGCCCGCCAGCAGCGACATGATGCCGTAGTGACCCTCAGAGGGCGCCCACGTAAAGCTAAAGAAGTCCACCAGACCGATGTCGGTAAAGACCGGCAGCGCCGAGTACGTGGTAAAGACAAAGATCAGGATGACGGTGACGACCGCCAAGAACGCGCAGGCAAAGAAGATCCACTGCAGCGCCTTCTCCTTAAGATAGGTGCTGCGTGACACCAACGCCAACTCACGCTTTTTGGGCACCTGCGCCTCATGCTCAATCTGGGGGGTTTCCTGTGCTTCCACGCTACTCACTCCCCTTTCCGTCGTTGGTGACGGGAATAAAGCCCGCCTCGCGAATCTGCTTGTCCATCTTTTCGGACGTCACGTAGTCGATGTAATCCTGCGCCTGTTGTGAAGGCTCACCCTTCACAAAGAAGTAAAGGTCACGCGAGATGGGATAGCCGCCACTTGCGACCGTCTTCTCGGATGCCTCGACATGGTTGACTGAAACGGCCTTAACCGAGGTCTTGGCGTTGAGGCTCTCGACAAAACCCAGCGAGATGTAGCCAATAGCGCCACGTGAGCGGGATACGACATCGCGTACCTGGCCCGTACCCGAAAGAACAGCCGAGCGGCGATCGAACGGCGCGCCGTCCATCACGATAGTGCGGAAGGCCTCGCGCGTACCGGACGCCTCGTCGCGGTTGATAACCTGAATCTTCAGGTCCTCTCCGCCGACTTCTTTCCAGTTGGTGATCTTGCCGGCGTAAATATCGCGGAGCTGCTCGGTCGAGAGATTGTCGACCGGGTTGTCGTCGTTCACGATGACTGCAATGCCGTCGTGGGCAATGACGATGGGAGTCAGGCCCAGATCCTGTTCGTCGGCATTGAGTCCACGGGAGGAACTGGCGATATCGGCCGTGCCAGCGCTGACGGCCTCGATGCCAGCGGAAGAACCCAAACCGGAAACGAGCACGTCGATGCCGGTCTCCTCCTTAAAGCCCTCGGCCGCAATCTCGGCGATAGGAAGGCAGGTCGTGGAGCCGGCGACAGTAATGGAAGAGGTAGAAGATCCCGAAGAACAGGCGCACAGCGTAAGCGTAAGCACAGCGGCGCTCAGGACCGATACGATCTTTCTCATAGCATCACGCCGATCGCAGCATGGCGCCCACAGGCGCCGTCCTCGTTACGGTAGGAATAAAAGCGGTCATTCTGACGCACAGTCGAAAGCTGGGTATCCACGATATTATCCGCGTCGACACCGACATCTACCAGCGCCTCGCAAATGGCAGCGGAAAGATCGAGCATGCGAGAGGTACTCGCATCGATGCAAGAGAACTCGGCGGCAAAGCGATCCATGAGTTCCTGGGATACCTCATATTCGTCACCCAAGATATGGGGGCCGATATAGGCGGAAACGTCGCTCGCATCGCAGCCGGCAGCATCGCAAAGCGCCTGGCACGCCTTGGCGGAAATACGTGCAATCGTACCCTTCCAACCGGAGTGCACCACGGCAAATCCGCCAGGGGCCACCAGCACCACGGGAACGCAGTCGGCAAAGCAGAGCAGCACGGGCACGTTATGCGCCGTGCAGACGATGGCATCACAGCCCTCGGCAATCTGCTCGCGAACGTCCTCAAGGTCATCGGCGCCGTTCGAGGTCACCGCAACGATATGGTCACCATGGACCTGATTGGGAACGAGCAGGTTGTGCTCGCACTCGGCGGCACCCATAGCCTCGAGCGCGCGACGACGATTTTCTTGAACAGCAAAGGGGTCATCGCCAACATGCGAGCCCAAGTTGAGTGAGGAGTACGCATCTTCGGAAACGCCACCGGCACGCTCGGTGAAGGCAAAGCGAACATCGGATGTCGCGCCCTCCACCAACGTAACTCCATCATGGTCGACACGCGAAACTTTGTCCGCACGTGCTGCCATACTAAAGCCTCCTAATAACACAAGTACCGCGGCATCGCCGCTACAGCCCGCGTTTATACGGCTGTCATACTTCTCTAAAAGGATACCTGCTGCGCTGGAGGCAATCGTAAAGGGAACGTAAAGAGATTGGAGGTTCTAGTTTACAAAGTCGAAATAAAAAGGGCGCGTCCATACGGACACGCCCCTGTGCACAACAATGCAAAGAACGACTTAGAAGCTACCGCGCTTCAGGAAGTCGGGAAGCTCGAACTGATCGTTGCCGAAGTTAGGAAGCTCGGTGCCACCGACGTTGCGGGTCGGAGCGGCCTGAGCCGGGCTGGTGGCCGGAGCGGTGCGCTGCGGCTCAGCGGAGGCAGCGGCCTTGCTCTGAGACTGCTGAGCAGCAAAGAGCTCGTCCTGACGGTTGACGTTGGAGTCGGAGAAGCCCGTAGCGATGACGGTGATACGCACCTGATCGCCCAGGGACTCGTCGACAACGGTACCGAAGATGATGTTGGCCTCGGGGTCGACGGCGTTGGCGACAACGTCGGCGGCGTCGCTGATTTCCTGGATGCCCAGGTCCTTGGAACCGGCGATGGAGAGCAGCACGCGCGTGGCGCCATCGATGGAGCTCTCGAGCAGCGGGCTGGAGATGGCCTGCTGGGCAGCGTCGACGGCACGGGTGTCCCCAGAAGAGGTACCGATACCCATCATGGCGGTACCGGCCTGCTTCATGATGGTCTTAACATCGGCGAAGTCCAGGTTGATGATACCGGGGACGGTGATGAGGTCGGTGATGCCCTGGGTGCCCTGGGAAAGGACGCCATCGGCAATCGCGAAGGCCTCGAGCATGGTGGTCTTCTTCTCGGCGATGTCGAGCAGCTTATCGTTAGGGATGACGATCATGGTGTCGACGCAATCGGAGAGGGTCTTAATGCCCTCCTCGGCGCTCTTCTTGCGCTTGCGGCCCTCGAAGGTGAAGGGCTTGGTCACGACGGCGACGGTCAGCGCACCGACCTCGTTCATCGCGATATCGGCAACGATGGGAGCAGCGCCGGTACCGGTGCCACCGCCCTCGCCGCAGGTGATGAACACCATATCGGCGCCAGCGAGCGCCTCGGCAATGTCGTCGCGGGACTCATCGGCAGCCTTGCGGCCAACCTCGGGGTTGGCGCCGGCGCCCAGGCCGCGGGTAAGGTCGGTGCCGATGTGCACCTTGATATCGGCATCAGAGATCGCGAGTGCCTGAGCATCGGTGTTGATGGCAACAAACTCGACGCCGCGGATGCCCTCTTCGATCATTCGATTGACCGCGTTGGTACCGCCGCCGCCGACGCCGACCACCTTAATGACGGCAAGGTAGTTGTTGATCTCTGTCTCGTGCATGTCGGTCCTCCGAACAAAGGTTATAGCCATAGCATGGGTCGACCCCTGCGCACATTAACCTTCAGGTTGAAAGTAAATGCAAAGGTAAACCGTATTATGTTTGCACATTATGAACGTATCAGTCAAATAATTGACCGTGAAAACCAAACAAACCAGATAAACGGCGTGGTATGGCCCCTCAACAAAGCATCAACCAGCGCTACGAGGTCGGAGCATTCCTAAATGTGTAGTTACCCGGAGAGCGCACATTGATATACGTTACGCCCTCTACCTGCGAAAGCAACTTGGTGACTACGCGTTCCTTCTTGACGATATCGTCCGAATCGCCCAGCGACACCTCAATGCCGTTATTGAGGTTTGCCGAGATGGCTTCGACCGAAGGCGTGGAAATATCCTTGACTTGTCCCAAGAACTCGCTCGAAAAACCACGCACATAATCCAAGCCAGCCTTAACGGCCTTGGAGCTCACTGCCTGGCCGGAAACCGGAGCGACATCCGCCGAGACATCAGTCAACAACACCGCGCCATAGTGCTTAGCGAGCGCCAGCGCGGCATCGATTCCGGTCAAGGTATTTGAGCCCTGCCCTGTCGTGATGACGTTGCCCTGGTCATCCACTTCGACCGACGTCGACAGTGGGGCGATCCAGGTGTCATCATCCCCGATGGCCCAGGCAAGGTCATCGGAACTGATATAGGCAATTGCGATGACCTTGCGCTCCATCGGCGTAATGATGAGCGTATGCGGGAACTGACGCTGGACATCCACGCCCGAGACCCACGGATTCTGCTTGAGGTCCTCGGTAATCTGGTCGGGATCGACGTTAAAAAGCGACGTTCCCTCGGGCAAATCGATCAGCTGGATAGCATCGTGCTTCGTCACATGCTCGCTGCCTTGAATCTGAATATCAGTGGCGGTAAACAATCCAGAGTTGATCACCACGATGGCAACGACGACGAGCACGGCCAAGGCGGCCAGAACGCCGCCCACGATTTTGCCTTTGCCTGCAACGACAGAAGCGGCGTCTGATGTTTTATTTACCATCGCCCCAAGTGAAGACAACGGGTTGACGCTTTTTTTACCCGAAGGCTTCTTGGCGGTAGCCGGCACCGATGTCAGCGAGCGCGGTTTCGATGCGCCCAGCGTGCGACCTGGACGCGGCGCTTTAGTTCCCGTCGAGGGCTTAGGAGTTGCCATGGGACGGGCAGGTTTGGCGCCCATAACAGGCTTTGACGTCACCGAGGGACGCGAGGACTTTTTTGCGGCCGGACGATTACCGAGCTGCGAGCCGACAACCGGACGACTGGTCTGTCGAGCATGCCCGACAGACTTAGAGTGCGCGACGGTATTGCGTTGAGGTTTAGCAGGCGCGCCGGAACGCCCTCCGGCGCGGCGGAAGGTGGGTTTCGATGCTCTAGAAGCCGAGGAATTTAACTTCCGGTCTGAGCTCGATGCCATACGCCTCCCTCACCTTTCCGTGCACATGTCTGATAACCGCGGCAACGTCATCGGCCGAGGCAGTTCCGTTATTAACGATAAAATTAGCGTGAACGGGCGAAACTTCCGCGCCGCCAATCGAAAAACCCTTTAATCCACAATCCTCGATAAGCTTGCCCACACTCGCATCGGGCGGGTTACGAAAGACCGACCCGCAGGATGCGCGACCCATGGGCTGCGTACGCTTGCGCCTCGTCAGGTACCGTTCCATGCGCTCGCGAATGTCGGCCTTGGGCGCCGGTTTAAGCTTGAGCACGCACTCGAGGATGATCTCATTGCGGGGAAGGCTACATTCGCGGTAGCCCCAAGTGATCTCGGACCCCGCATAATGCTTGATACCGGATGCCGGGTCAAACGTTACGACATCCTCAACCAGCGAGCCAATCCACTCGGTCCGTGTGCCGGCATTCATAGATATCGCACCGCCAACCGAGCCAGGGATGCCAACGGCAAACTCAAGGCCCGAGAGGCTACGCGACAGGGCATCGTTGACCAGGCGCGCAAACATCACGCCCGCACCGACCGTCAGCGTACAACCGTCATCGGCAACAACCGTGCGCTGAAACTCACGTCCGAGCGAAATGACGGCGCCGCGATAACCGCCATCGGCAACCAGCAGATTGGAGCCCTTGCCGATGATGACCCACGGCACCTGCTCGCGATCGAGCACCGCCACGGCGCGGCGAAGGGCATGATAGCTATGGCACGTCACAAAGAGGTCGGCCTTGCCGCCGATACGATAGCTCGTATGACGCGCAAGGCGCTCGTCCTCGATCACATCCGTGTCGATCATGCCCGAGAGCGCCATGACGGCGTTAAACAGACCCATTAGACTTAAGCGTCTTTCTTGGCAGTCAGATACTCAATGAACTCGGGACCGACGGTCGTAACGTCACCAGCACCCATAGTGAGCAGCAGGTCGCCCTCGCCCACCATCTGCTCGAGCTCCTGATTGAGCTCAAGACGGCTGGAGCAGTACACGACCTCCTTGCCAGGATGCTTGGCGCGCACGGTATCGGCGAGCATCTTAGAGGTGACACCCGGAATGGGCATCTCGCCAGCCGAGAACACATCAATCAGCAGCAGTTTATCGGCATTGGCAAATGCATCGGCAAAGTCGTCGCACAGGGCCTGCAGACGCGAATAACGGTGCGGCTGGAACACGACGTCGACATGCTTGTAGCCCAGCGACGAAGCGGCAGCAAGCGTCGCCTTGATCTCGGTGGGGTGATGGCCGTAATCATCGACCACGGTGATGCCATCGATATCGCCCACGTGGGTAAAGCGACGGCGGACGCCCTCAAAGCTCGAGAGCGCCTTGGCGGCGGCGTCGATGTCAAGGCCCAGGACATGGGCGACGGTGAGCACCGCCGTGGCGTTGAGCATGTTGTGGCGACCGGGATTGCTCTTGATCTCCACAGCGTGCTCAGTGCCGTCCTCAAAGCGAACGATAAAGTCGCTCTGGATGCCCTTGACATCCGGGTGCATGCAGACGATGTCGTTGCTCTCGGCAAAGCCGTAGGAAAGCACGTGACGGCCCGTCGACTTGGCGAGCTCGACCAGATGCGAGTCCTCACCGCAGACGATGACGGTGCCGTCCTCGCCCACCAGGCTCATGAATTTGGCGAAAGTCGCCTCGATCTCCTCGATACCCGAGTAGTGATCGAGGTGGTCGGCCTCGACGTTGGTCACAATGACCACGTTGGGGTTCAGGAACAGGAAGGAGCTGTCGGACTCGTCGGCCTCGGCGACAAAGTAGTCGCCCGAGCCGTTCTTGCCGTTCGTGTCATAGCCCTCGACGATGCCACCGATCAAGAAGCTCGGATCCAGACCCATGCGGTCGAGCATGGTGGCGCACATCGAAGACGTGGTGGTCTTGCCATGCGTGCCGGCAACAGCGACGGTGGTGTAGCCGTGGCCCAAAGCAGAGAGCATCTTAGCACGGGGCCACACGGGAATGCCCAGCTCGCGAGCGCGCACGAGCTCAGGGTTGGACTCCGGAATAGCGGTGGAGACAACAACCACGTCGGGCTTGACCTCGTCGATCGTGGCGGCCTCATGGCCCACATGTACCTTCACACCAGCGCGGGTAAGCTGGCGGATATAACGTGACGTCTTAAGGTCGGAGCCGGTAACGGCATAACCGCGCTCGTGCAGAACGAGGGCGATGCCGCTCATGCCGGCGCCGCCGATACCGATAAAGTGGGCGCTCTTAAACTCGGGCGCGGAGGTTGCAGTCTGGGAATCAGCCATGTGCTCGTGTACTCCTTGCGTAAACACTGCCTGTAACCCGTTAACTGTACCGCACCTACCGCATCAGCGCGAGGGCGACCGACGATATCCCGTCTAACTAACGCAAACCCTCTACCGCATCCGCCAGAAGAGCGGCAGCCCTATCCTGAGCCAGACCACGCGCCGCCTGACGCATGGCGTCGCGCGCCGCCGCGTCATCGACCAGGTGCAGCAGTTCATCGGCAAAGGCAGAACCGTCGATATCGGCATCGGCGCAGAGCACGCCGGCCCCGGCGTCGACCAGATACCGGGCATTGGTGGTTTGGTGGTCGGCCGTCGCATGCGGATACGGCACGAGCACCGAGGGCACGGCGAGCGCAGCGATCTCGGCCACGCTCGATGCGCCCGAACGCGAGAGCACCAAATCGGCAGCAGCCAGCATATCGCCCATGTTGTCGATGTAAGGCTGGACGCGGTAACGCTTCGCCTCCTCGGGCGTCAGCGCCAAAGCGCGCTCGGTCTCCTCAAAGCCGTCGGCACCCGTCGAATGCAACACATAGAGGTTCTTGCGCGAAAGCAGCTCGTTTTTGAGCGAAACCACGCGCTCATTGAGGTGCTGGGCGCCAAGTGAACCGCCAAAGACGAGCAGCAGCGTAGCGTCCTCGGGAACGCCAAGTGCCTTGCGGCCGCGAGCGCGATCGCCTTCGATTACCGAGCGACGTACGGGGTTGCCGGTCATGAGCACGTGGTCAGGGTCACCTTCGCGCTCAAAGACCGAACGCGCTGCCGGCACCGAGATGCACACGCGGGCGGCGTGGGAGTTCATCATCTTGTTGGCCAGGCCCGGAACAGAGTTCTGCTCATGCAGCAGATACGGAACGCCTGCGCCCTTGCACCACCCCAGCAGCGGAACCTCGACATAGGCACCAAAACCGACGGCAGCATCGGGCTTGCCGACCTTTGAGAAATGACTGGCGAGCGCACGTTTGGCCTTGTTGACACGCCACAGCGAGGTCAGCGCCGTCCAAGGACGGGAGCGGTCGAAGCCCGTGACCGTAATGGGCACAAAATCAAACCCAGCCTCGGGGACCAGACGACCCTCGAGCTTGCGCGACTGGCCCACGAACACAACGTGGTGGCCACGGTCACGCAGTTCTTCGGCCAAGGCGAGCGCGGGGTTGATGTGTCCTGCCGTGCCGCCGGCTGCAATAGCAACGGTCATTTTATCGGTCATGGTAGTCCCTTCGTACACGCGGTCCCTGGTCGTCGGTACGCAGACGCGCCGACGGGTCCGAGTTCAAATCGATTCGATTATATCCGCCGCCCGCGTTGCGAGGGCTGGGGCGCTGCGGACGACCTTGCGGAGCCATTCGCGGGCGTGGACGAGCTGCCGGCTCGGATGCAGAACCATCCAGAACGGTAAAGCCGCTACGCGAAGGTCGTTCACCGCGCACATGGGCTACGCCGGCGGTGCTCTCGTCCATAACGGCAAAGCTCTCACGGCGGCGGTCATACTCATCGCGGCGGGCGCTCTCGTACGAAACGCGCAGGATCAACCCGGCAAGCATAAGCGACACAATAATCGACGAACCACCGTAGCTAATAAACGGCAACGGTTTGCCCGTCATGGGAAACACGTTGAGGATGCCCAGCGCGTTAATCAAAAACTGCACTGCAAGAATGACCGCGGAGCCAGACGCCATGAGCGCGCCCCGACGATCGGTCGCCTGCTCGGCAATGCGAAAAGCCGAGTAGATCAGCATCGCAAACACCAAGAAGAACAGCACGGTTCCGACAAAGCCGACTTCCTCGCCAATGATAGCCAGGATGTAGTCATTGTGCGCCTCGGGCAGATACGAGTACTTCATGGTTGAGTTGCCGATGCCACGGCCGAACAGACCGCCCGAGGCAAAGGCCATGATGGCAAGCGTGGCCTGATAGCCGTCACCATACTCGTCGGCCCAAGGGTTCAAGGCAACCTGAATACGCACCATACGGTACGGCTCTGCGACAAGCGCAATCACGATCACGAGAATGCCGAAGATTAGCACGCCGATGATAAATCTGGGGTCGAGACCCGCAAACAACGCCATGCACATGAGGGTCAACAGGATGATCAGGACAGTACCGAAATCGGGCTGGATAAAGATCAGAAAGAGCGAAATGCCCAGGTAGATGCCCATCTTGCGAAGGAATTCGTTGATGTTGCCACCGGGCGAAAAGAAGCGATCGAGCATGATGGCCGAATACGCAATGGCAAATGGCTTTAAAAACTCGGAAGGCTGGAACTGAATGCCGGCGATGTTGAGCCAGCGCGTGGCGCCACGGCTGCCGCTGCCCACCAAGAACACCAGAAACAGTAGCCCTATCATGCCTATGAGGAAGATCCTGAGCACGTCTTCCCCAAACCAACTGTCCGGCAAGATGCGCACGATGGCAACCATAGCCAGCACGCCAACTCCGGCAAACGCGGCTTGTCGAAACAGAAAAAACGTCGCCGAGCCATTCTCGTGCAGCGCCTCGACCGAAGACGCCGAGTACACCATCAGCAGGCCAAAGCACACCAAGGTAAACAGGCAGGCCATGAATATCAAACGGGGGCGCATGATACGGGCGGGAACGCCGGCAATATAGCGTTCGCTAAACGTCTGCCCGCCGCGACCGGAACGCGGTGTGCTGCGCCGCGAGGAAGCACGGTCCGAGTCGGGCCTCCTCATACCTTGTCGGGGGCTCTCCTCTCTCACCGGCAACCCCTATTCCATTTGCGATTTCGCCGCAGCGGCAAGCTGGGCCACATAGTCCTTAAACACGCGGCCGCGCTCCTCATAGCCCGAGAACTCATCGAACGAAGAGCAGGCAGGAGAAAGTAAGATCACGTCGCCACGGCTCGACAGCGAACGGGCGACGTCCACGGCATCGCGCAGGTCATCCGCCTGAGCGATATCCACATCGCCATCGACATCGGCCTCGTCCATAGCGGCGGTAAAGCGCTCGCGCGCATCGCCAAAGCAGACGACCGAGCGCACGTTGTCCATAACGACGCGGGCAAAGTCCGCAAGCGGCGTACCCTTATCGTGGCCGCCGAGCAGCAAAATCACATCGTCGTCGGGAAACGCCGTCAGGGCCTTTTCGACTGCATCGGTGTTCGTTGCCTTGGAATCGTTGACGTAGCGCACGCCGTCAATCTCGCCACACGGCTCCACGCGGTGCTCGAGCGGCTGGAACGAGGCAAGACCGCGGCAGACACCATCGACATCGGCACCGACCGCCAAGGCAGCCGTGGCGGCGCACAGGGCATTGATAACATTGTGATGGCCCGAGATCTTGAGCTCGGAAGTGGCGACAAGCTGAGTCTCGACGCCCTTCAGGCGGACGACCAACTTGCCGTCGCGCACAAAGGCGGCGTCTGCACCCTCGGGCTCGTCAAAAGCGACCTTGCAGATGCGGCGGCCCGGCATGTAGATGTACTCATCGAACTCATGGATGCCGGCATCCTCAACGTCGATAACCACGAGGTCGTCGTCGACCATATTCTCGAACAACTTGATCTTGGCAAGCGCATAGTTCTTGTGGCTCTTGTGCCAGCCCAGGTGGTCGGGCGTGATGTTGAGCAGCACCGCCACGCGAGGATGAAGCTCGGCGGTCGTAGCAATCTGATAACTCGACA
>CAJMRZ010000015.1 GCA_905215945.1 uncultured bacterium
GAGAAGGCCCCCATGACCGTGGTGAGCCCCGAGCAGCTGGCGGCGCGCGAGAAGGCGAAGAAGATCGCCGCGGCCAAGGCCGCCAAGGAGGCGAAGGCGGCCGCACCGGCCGAGGCGCCAACCGGCCCCACCGAGGAGGAGATCCAGGCCAAGGTCGCCGGGCTCGACCCTGAGAAGGCCGCGAAAGTGAGGGCGGCCATGGAGGCCAAGGCCAAGAAGGCCGCGGCTGCCGCCCCGGCGCCGGCCGGTCCTACGGAAGAGGAGATCGAGGCCAAGATAGCGGGCCTGGATCCGGAGAAGGCCGCGAAGGTCCGCGCCGCCCTCGAGGCGCGCGCCAAGAAGGAGGGGGAGTAGCGCATGGCGACCCGTACCGTCATCCCGTTCGGCCCGCAGCACCCGGTGCTGCCCGAGCCGCTTCATCTGGACCTGGTGATTGAGGACGACCGCGTTCTCGAGGCAATTCCGCAGATCGGCTTTGTGCACCGCGGACTCGAGAAGCTCACCGAAAAGCGCGACATGCACCAGTTTGGCTACATCGCCGAGCGCATCTGCGGCATCTGCGCCGTGGGCCACAGCTGCGGCTATGCCAGCGCCTGCGAGCGCATGCTCGACATCGAGGTGCCTGGCCGCGTGCAGTATATCCGTACCATTTTGCACGAGCTTTCGCGCATTCACTCGCACCTGCTGTGGCTGGGCCTGCTCGCCGATGCCTTTGGCTTCGAGGCGCTGTTCTATCGGTCGTGGACCCTGCGCGAGCAGATTCTCAAGATCTTCGAGAGCACCTGCGGCGGCCGCGTGATCCTTTCGATTAACGAGATCGGCGGCCTTAAGCACGACATTGAGGACTCCGAGCTGGCGGGCATTGTCCAGACGCTCGACGCCATGCGCCCCGACTACGAGACCCTGGTGCATACGTTTTTGGACGACGCCAGCTGCGGCGAGCGCCTGCATGGCGTGGGCGTGATCAGCAAGAAGGACGCGCTGGATCTGTCGATGGTCGGCCCGTTCGGTCGCGCCTCGGGCGTGGATTATGACGTGCGCATGTTCGGTGACGGTGCCTATGCGGACTTGGCTGCGTTTGAGCCGATTGTTGCCACCGATGGCGACTGTTATGCCCGCTGCCAGGTGCGTTGTGCCGAGGTTACGCAGGCCATGGACATTATCAAGGAGCTTGTCGGCAAGATTCCGCACGACGGTATCGGCGGGCGTACCAAGCTCACGCCGGCCGACGGCGCGCGCGGCGAGGTTGTGATTGAACAGCCGCGCGGCGAGGCATATTACTATGTGCGCGGTAACGGCACCAAGAACCTGGACCGTTTCCGCGTGCGCACGCCGACGTCGCAGAACCTGGCGGGTCTGACGCATGCGCTGCAGGGCGTGCTCCTTGCTAACGTGCCCATGATTATCCTGACCATCGACCCCTGCATTAGCTGCACGGAAAGGTAGGCGCGGCATGAGTTTACTGACATTTGCCAAGACGGCCTTGGGCTCTATGGTCAAGCAGCCGGTAACGGTGTGCTATCCGCAGGAGAAGCTCGCGGCACCCGAGCGCCTGCGCGGGCATATCGTTAACGACATGAACGTGTGCATCTGCTGTGGCATGTGCGCGCGCCGCTGCCCGGCGGGCGCACTCGCGGTCGATCGCAAGGGCGGAACGTGGTCGATCGACCCGTATGCCTGTGTGGTGTGCGGCGAGTGCATCGAAAGCTGTCCTAAACACTGCCTGAGCATGGACACCGCGCGCACTCCAGTCGCGGCGGACAAGACTCCCACAGTAGAAACCAAGCCGGAATAGCGTTGGGATGGGGCTGGTATAGCGCTGGAATAGGGGCCGGTGGGGCAAAAATGCCCCACCGGCCCCGCGCTTAAACGCGCGGTTGTGCCGTCGCGAACAAAACTATGCCGGATTACGGGGCTGGATTGCGAATCCCCAACCATACAGAAAATCGAAAAACAAAACCGCAGGTAGATAGCCTGCCGTTTTTCAAAAAAAGGCTGTATGGATGAGGACTCCGACTTTAGCCCCGTAATCCGGCATAGTTTTGAAATAGCACCATATCCGTAGCAGCCCTTGATCTCCCATGGACAGAGGGAAACGGATCATTTTTGCCTCACGAGGGCTGCCGCGTGACCCGTCTGCCACGAAATGGGCCTATCTACTACGTTTAGGCGGCAGTCCTCGACCACGTCAAGTAATGCGAAATGAAAACCGCAGGTAGAACGCTTGCGGTTTTTCATGAAAAGCGGCTATGGTCGGGGTATCGAGTCAAACGTAGTAGATGGCCCGATTTCGTGGCGAGCGTTACCAACTGATCCCCCGGGGACGGAGGAAAACGGATCATTTTGACCTGTTGGCTCCGAGTCGCACCCGTTTTCCTGCGAAAACTTTCGTGTCTCAACTTCGGTGAGACATTTGTCTCACGCCCAAAATCAAATCTGGAACGTGTGTCACCTGCCCTAATTGTGTCTCATTTCGTAACTTTAGGCTGATGCAAGGTTTGAGACAGTGAGAAGGGAGACGCGATGAGTAAGTACACGAGGGGTCTCTTGGCGGTGATACTGGCCGTAGTGCTGGTGTTGCCAGCCGCAGCATTCGCCATGCTGCCCGAGGCCAACGCCAGGTCCAGCACGGGAATGGACGGACCGATAATGACCGGAAAGGTCGTCGACCCCGATACCAGCGGACGCTGGGAAATCTGGGCGGCAGGCCACGGCGGCAATAAGGTAACGACCCAAAACGTCGGCCGAATCTGGACCGATAAGACGGTCAAGGCAACCGGGGAAAACGAAGAGTCGGACTTTTTGACCACGCTTTCGGCGATGTCCTCGACGTCTAATTCAACCGTGACAGTCACCACGCCACTTGACATCGTGATGGTGTTGGATGCCTCCGGCTCGATGGATGATCCTATGGGTGGCGGAGATCGCACCAAGCGTATCGATGCACTGAAGAGCGCTGCGAACAGCTTTATCAATACCATCGCCAAACAAAACGAGGCTATCGAGGGCGTTGATAGGCAGCATAGGGTTGCCATTGTTAAGTTTGCGGGTGATAAGACTGATAAGGTCGGCAATGACACGTACTATCAAGGCCAATACAAGTACAACCACTCGCAGGTAATGAAGGGTTTGACCGATTGCTCCGGCGGCAACGTGAAAGCTCTTAAGGATACAGTTGCTGGAATCAAACCAAGCGGTGCTACGCGTGCCGACTATGGTCTGGAACTGGCCGGGGATATCACTTCTGGTCGCGCAGATGCCAAGAAGATTGTTGTGTTCTTTACCGACGGCAAGCCAACGAGCTACAGCGAGTTTGATTCTGACGTCGCCAATGCTGCCGTGACGGCTGCCAAGAAGATGAAGAATGGCAAGGCCACCGTTTATACCATCGGCATCTTTAGTGGAGCGGACCCCGCTGCCGATCCCTCGAAAAAGGGGACAAGCGACGTCAACAAGTTTATGCACGCCGTGTCGAGTAATTATCCCGATGCCACGTCGTATGCGAGCGACGAGCTTGGCACACGTGCGGAAAACCCCGACTACTACAAGTCGGCGACCAATGCCGAAGAGCTCAAGAAGGTCTTCGACGACATCTCACAGGCCATCACATCGGAGCCGCCTTATCCGACCGAAATCCATAAGGGCTACGACGAGACCAAGTCCGGCTACATCACGTTTACCGACGAGCTGGGCGACTTTATGCAGGTCGACGGATTTACCGAAGTCGTCATCAACGGCATGTCGTTTACCAAGGCGAGCAAGACGGTCAACAAAGAAACCAATACCGACACCTACGAGTTTTCCGGCAAGGCAAAAGACCTGCTCATCACCGTGCAGCGTGCTGGCGATGACAATCCCCGGAAGGGCGATATCGTAACGGTTAACATTCCTGCGTCGTTGATTCCGCTGAGTCACTTTAAGACCGTAGACGGCAAGCTTTCGGTCGACAACGTTAAGCCCATTCAGGTGAAGTATGCCTCGAGCGTGAAGAGCGCCGCACTTGACAACCTGTTTACGCCCGAGAAGGTAGCAGGGCTCAAGAACTACATCGAGCATAATACGACTGTCGTTGACGGCACCAAGACCGTGAGCTTCTACGCGAACAAGTGGAGCGACGGTGCGATGGGCGATACGGTTGCGACCTTTGAGCCGGCCGACACCAACCGCTACTACTACTTCCAGAAGCAGACTCCCATTTACGCGGATAAGGACTGCACGCAGCCTGCAAAGAATTCGCTGGCAGATACTGGCACCTATTACTACAAGGATGAGTTTGAGGAGCGGGGCTCGAACGGCGAGGCCAAGCCCGCCACTGCTGTCATCGAGTTTGTCGGCGGCGACGCAGCGAAGTTTGACGGCGCTCTTGTTGCCGACGAGGACGGCAACCTTTCGTTTAGCGTGGGAACCGCGCGTTTGGCCTTTATCGATGAGCTCCACACTACCAAGGGCAGCGTGGGCGGCAACAGCACTGGTACCGCGACCGACGTTCTCAACCCCAAGTGGAACAACGTGTCTGCCAAGGCGACCGCGACGCATGTCAATTCCTACCTGGGCAACAACGGCAAGATCAGCTTTGCGTATGACATGACGCCGGCAATGGTGAACACCAAGGCCAGCTTTGGCCTGACCAAGGTGCTCAAGGGTCGCGACTGGACGAATGCTGACGCGTTTGAGTTTGGCCTGACATCCGAGAGCGGCGCCCCGATGCCTGCGGCTAGGACTGCGACCGTGCGCAAGGCTGACCTGGACCAGGGCAAGGCTGCCATCGACTTCGGCACGATCGAATACACCGAACCTGGCACGTACGTCTACAAGGTCAGTGAAAAGCATGCCGGGACCACGATTGACGGCATCGCCTACAGCAAGAACGTCGCGGAGATCACCGTGACGGTAGCGCCCGACAAGAAGGGTGAGCTGAGCGCTGGCGTGAAGGTGACCTCGGGCGAGACCGAGTTCAAGAACGTTTACGCCACGAATCCTGTTGAGTCCAGCGTCACCGACCAGATTACCGTGACCAAGTCTCTGACCGGGCGTGACCTTACGGCCGACGAGTTCAGCTTTGAGCTGCTCGAAATCATTGACAAGGAAGTTAAGCCTGTCGAGACCGTTAAGAACGCCGCCGACGGCAAGGTGACGTTCAGTGCCATCAAGTACACCGAGATCGGCCAGCACACCTACAAGCTGCATGAGGTTAAGGGCAACGCCGGCGGTATTGACTACGATGACGCGGTCTACACCATCGTGACGACCATCGCCGATAACGGCAAGGGCCAGCTGGTTGCCACGCACGAGCTGAAGGACGCCAAGGACGTCAAGAGCATCGAGTTCAAGAACGCCTACACCACGAATGCTACCGAGGCATCGCTTGCGGGTATCAAGAATCTGCAGGTTGACGACGCTCTGACCCCGGCTGATATCACCGGCAAGTTCACCTTTACCGTGACCGGTGAAGAGGGCGCGCCTATGCCTGCGAGCACGAGCGTGCACAACGACGTTGACGGCAAGGTCGACTTTGGCAAGATCGCCTTTACGCTCGACGACCTTAACAAGGCTCTGGGCGAGAAGCCCGAGAAGCGCGAGCACACCTTTACCTACACCGTGACCGAGTCCGGCGAAGTGGCTGGCGTGACCAACGACGCCAAGCTGTCGCGCAAGGTTTCCTTCACCGTGACTGATGACGGCAAGGGCAATCTGAGCGTATCCCGCAAGCCGGACGGCGATGTGGCATTTACGTTCACCAATACCTATAACGTGACGCCTGTCGAGACGAGCGTTACCGACCAGATCACCGCGAACAAGGTCCTGACTGGCCGCAATCTCATGGACAGCGAGTTCTCCTTCGAGCTCGTCGAGGGCGACAAGGTCGTCGCCACCGGCAAGAACGACGCCGAGGGCAAGATCACGATGGGCGCCGTGAAGTACGACAAGGCCGGCAAGCACACCTACACGCTGCGCGAGGCCAACGGCGGAACCACCAGCAAGGGCATCACCTACAGTGACGCCGAGTACACCATCGAGACCACCATCACGGACAACGGCGACGGCACCCTCAAGGCCGAGCATGTCCTGAAGGACGCCAAGACCGCAACCTTCAAGAACACTTACAGCGTGACCCCGACCGATGCAGACCTCGACTTTGACCTGAGCAAGGCCATCGACGGTCGCGAGTGGACGGATGGGGACGAGTTCGGCTTTACCATTACCGCCCCCGATGGCGCTCCGCTACCCGATCCTGCAACCGTAACCGTGAGCAAGCACGATGCGAAGGACGGCATTGCCGCCATCAAGTTCGGCAAGATTCGCTACACGGCTGCCGGAACCTACAAGTACGAGATCCGCGAGAACGCGGGTAATACGGTCGGCATGACGTATGACTCCCACGTCGCGACCGCCGAAGTAACCGTGACCGAGGACGGCGAGGGCAAGCTGACCGCCAATGTCACCAAGAAGGAAAACGGACGCTTTACCAACACGTACCGCACTGAGCTTAACTACACCGCGGCCGGCGGTCTGTGGCTCAGCAAGTATCTGGACGGCCGCCCCATGACCGAGGGCCAGTTCACGTTTACCGTGACGCCTGCCGACGAGGCCTCGGCCAACGCGCTTGGCCTGCTGCCCGGAGCCAACAACTTCAAGTCCCCTGCGACGGCAGAGGCAACGGTCGGACTGATCGACATTCTGGCTGGTCATGAGGTTAAATTTACGCAGGCTGACGCCGGCAAGACCTTCAAGTACACCGTGGCCGAAAAGAACGACGGCCAGCCCGGTTACACCTACGATGACGCCGTACGCACGGTGACGATCGCCATCGCCGACGACACCGCCGGTACGCTCACTGCTACGACGACCGTTTCCGGTGGTCCCGAGGGCACGCATGAGACGGTCCACAAGAGTGGCGAGAACAAGGTCGAGAAAGCCCTGGTGCCGTTCCACAACAGTTACAGCGCTACGACCAACACGCCTGGTGGCACCGCTGCTCAGGTCGTTGCCACCAAGACTCTGACCGGCCGCCCGATGGCCGACGGCGAGTTCTGGTTCGGCATCGCCTATCAGGGTGAGCTTGTGGCATACGAAAACCTCAAGCCCAATATCGGCGGGCACGTGAGCTTTGATACGCTGCACTACGACACCAAGATGCTTGCTAATCTTGAGGCTGCTGGGCTTGCTTATCGTACCGATAAGGACGGCAAGCTTGCCTGGACCATTAACTACACGGCCTACGAAGATTTATTCGGGCTGCCGAATGGCGTTTCCGCTACAACGTGGAGCTTTGGCTTTAAGGTTATCGTCGTCGACAACGGTGACGGTACCCTGACGGCAACGGTCGACTACGGCGGCGTCGAGCCCTTGTTCGAGAACGTCTACGGCGCCGAAGCCGTCGATGCCGCGCTCACCGGCACTAAGAAGCTCCAAGCTGCCGAGGGCCTGACCCCGGCTGACATCACGGGCAAGTTCACCTTTACCGTGACCGCCGACGAGGCTGGTGCCCCGATGCCCGAGCGCACGACCGCAACCAACGACGCGGCTGGCAACGTGGGCTTTGGCAAGATCCACTTTACGCTCGAGGACCTCAACCGCGCTCTGGGCGTGACGATCGATGCTTCTGACGACGCATCGAGCGACGCCGAAGCCAACACCGGTGAGGCCGAGGTTGACGCCGACGCTGCCGAGACCGATGAGTCCAACGACGAGTCCGATCCCGCAACCCCCACCGCTCCGCGCTCGCACACCTTTACCTATACGGTGACCGAGTCCGGTAGCGTCCCTGGCGTGACCAACGACCCCAACGCCACGCGCAAGGTTTCCTACACCGTGACTGACGACGGCGCCGGACATCTGAGTGTCGTGCGCAACGGCGACGACGGTGCGGACTTCACGTTCACCAACACCTACGTCGTGGCGCCCACCGACTCTTCCGTGACCGATCAGGTCAAGACGGTTAAGCGTCTGACCGGACGTGACCTTGCAACCGGCGAGTTCACGTTTGAACTGCTCGAGGACGGCGTGGTTGTCGCCAGCGGCACCAACGACGCCAACGGCAACGTTACGCTGAGCCCGATCCACTACGAGGCGCCCGGTACGCACACGTACACGCTGCGCGAGGCTCGCCCGAACGCGCTTAGCCTGTACAAGGGTGTCACCTATGACGGCACGACCTACACCGTCGTGACCACCGTCTCCGACAACGGCGACGGTACGCTGGCCGCGACGCACAAGCTCGAGGGAACCACCGAGTCGGCTGGCTTTACCAACAAGTATCACGCCATGCCCACGCAGGTCTCCATCGGCGCCATTAAGGTGCTCGAGGGACGCGAGCTCAAGAAGGACGAGTTTAGCTTTAAGCTCGTTGGCGAGGACATCGAGTCTACGGTTACCAACGATGCCGACGGCAAGATCAACTTCGACAAGCTCGAGTACGACGAGCCCGGTACGTACGTCTACACCGTCAGCGAGGTCAAGGGTGACGAGGCCGGTATGACCTACGACAAGTCCGTCTTTACCGCGACCGTTAACGTGGTCGACGACGGCGAGGGCAACCTCAAGGCGAACGTTGCCTTTACCAAGGGCGACAAGAGCGTCGAGGGTATCGTGTTCAACAACACGTACAAGAAGCCCGAGACGCCCGTGTCGACGCCCGATCCCGGCACGCCCAAGACCGTGACGAACATCGTCAAGACGGTCAAGGGTTTCCTGCCCACCACGGGTGACCAACAGGCTGCCGCTCTGCTTATGGCATTTGTCATCGCCATGGCCGGCGTCGGAGCCTTGGTCTGGGGTATCCGTAAGCGCTAGGCACGTCGACAGCGCCCGGGGCCAAAAGGCCCCGGGCGGCCGGCAGGGCTAAATTCCGACCTACTCCTACCCCCAGCCGCCACGGAGGCATCTCCCTCCTCCGTGGCGGCACTTTTGTGTGCCGGGGGCGCCACGAAACCGGCCCATCTACTACGTTTAGCCCCTTACCCCCAACCATGCCAAAAAAAACGCGAAGACAAAACCGCAGGTAGAACGCCTGTGGTTTTGTTCAAAACGAAGGTATGGTCATGGGTATCGCGTCAAACGTAGTAGATGGGCCGATTTCGTGGCGAGCGGTTCCGGCTGATCCCTTGGGGACGGAGGAAAACGGATCATTTTGGTCCCGCGAGGCTGGCGGAGGCACTCGTCCAGGGCCGCCCGAACAAAACTATGCCGGTTTACGGGGCTGAGTTACGAGTCTCCAACCATGCCGATATTCGTGAAAATAAAACCGCAGGTAGACGAGCCGTCATTTTGCAGAAAACGCGGGTATGGATGGGGGTCCTGAGTTTGGCCCCGTAAACCGGCATAGTTTTGAAATGGCCTTAAATCGGTAGCAGCCATTTTGCTATGCCGGAACGGTCGGTCTTCGGGCAACTACCCTCGCAGGTAGGCGATAGCGATCTGCGTGCGGTTGCGCAGGCCCATCTTTGCCAGGATTGAGCTGATGTGGTTGCGCACGGTGCCTTCGCCCATGTAGGCGGTGGCGGCGATCTCTTTGTTGTCGAGGCCGCGGGCGATGAGTTCGGCGACTTCGAACTCGCGGTCGGTCAGGCTGACAAAGGCCGCGGGCCGGCGGGTCGTGCCCGCTTCGACGCCCGTTCCGTCAAAATCGATGTCCTCGATCGCCTTGCCCTCGAGCACGCGTTTGCCGTCCATGACCTGCGCCAACGCCGGCGGAATGGCAGCGACATCGGTCTTGATCAGGTAGCCGCGGGCGCCCAGCTTGAGCGCCGACACAATGTACTCGTCATCCGAGAACGTCGTCAGAAACACCACGCGCGCCGCAGGGTCGTGCTCAAGGATCTCGCGCGCGGCCGAAAGGCCGTCGCGTCCCGGCATCTGGATGTCGAGCAGCGCAATATCGGGTGCGTGCTCGGCGTAGAGCGCCACCGCATCGTTGCCGTTGGCACCGGTGCCCACCACTTCGATCTGCGGCTGGGCGCCCAAGATAATCTTGAGCGAATCGACCACCAAGCGGTCGTCGTCGACAACGATGAGCCTCATCGGCCCTCATCTCCTTGCTGTTTGGGAACGGTGGCAAACACACGCCAGCCGCCGGCGCCGGCACGCGGGCCGGCGGTGAAGGTGCCGCCAAGCGCCTCGATGCGCTCGCGCATGGAGGCGAGCCCCATGCCCTCTGCGGTGCCGCGGCCGCTTGCTTGGACCTCACCCACGCCATCGTCGGTAACAATGAGCTGGTAAAACGACGGATGCTCCATGCACCGTACGGTGACGGTCTGGGCGCAAGCGTGGCGCATGGTATTGGAGAGCGCTTCGCGCAGGACCGCTGCAAAGCAGTTGGCGACGTTTGCGGGCGCATGTTCGGCCATAACTTCAAGCTCAATCTGCGGGCCGCCGTCCGAGCGTGTGCCTTCGACAATGCGTTCGAGCTGCACGGAAAGGTCGACGGCGTTGTCGTTGAGCGCGTGGACGCTGGTGCGCACAAGCTGGAGCGCCTCGTCAACCGTGCGTTTAACGTCGGCGAAATCGGCGGCGACGCCAGGCTCGTCGGCGTGGACCACGCGTAGGGCTTCGGCCTGCAGTGAGGCGCGCGTGAGCTGGTGCCCGACGTTATCGTGGATCTCGCGCGCGATGCGGGCGCGTTCGGCGAGCGTCGCGAGCTCGACTTCGTAGTCCTGGCGATCGGCAAGATCGCGGTTGCGCGCCTCGAGCGCGAGGGCTCGTTCCTGCAGCTCGTCGCGGGTGCGGCGCATGCGCCGCTGCTCGCGCTCCAACTGGGCGGTGCGTAGCGATAGCAAGGTGGCGGCAACCGAAAGGATGGCGGTTAACAGCAGCGTTCGGGTGGTGAGCACGCCACCACGAAGGTCCGCGACAAGCGCGCAGACAAACACGGCGCCAATCGCCAGCGCGGGCCAGATTCGTTCACGGCGAACGCGTCGCGCGATGTCATAGAGAGCGAGAGGCGCAAACGGCACAAACGGCGGCACGAAGACAGCCGCGATGATGCAGGCGTAGCTCGCGGCCTCGCTCACACGGCGGGCGCGGTTTCCCTGTACGACCTCGGCCAGCGAGGTGGCAATAACGCCAAGGCAAAACGCCGCGACCAGGCGAGCGTCCACAGCAAGACCCATGGCGGCCGCAATACAGCACGCCAGCACGATCGATTTGTCGAAAAGCCTGTTCATACGGGTATTGTACGCGAAGCCGCGCGTGGTGGAGGGACCGCCTGCGCAACCGTGACATTCCTCCCACGCGGCAAAGCGGGGACGTCGGCAGGCCGCACGGCCAAGCTCCGCACTCGTGACAAAGCTCACTGGTGCGCGCCGCTCGCTCCTGCGATGATGCAATCGTACCGGGCCGCAATCAACAGAAGGGCCGCCTCATGACAGACATCGTCCACGTCGAAAACCTCGTCAAGCGCTACGACGACCTTATCGCGCTCGACCACTTTAGCCTGAGCATCGCCCCCGGCGAGATCTTTGGCCTGCTGGGCCCCAACGGCTCGGGCAAGACCACGTCCATCAACTGCATTCTGCAGCTGCTCGCCTACGACAAAGGCACCATCGAGCTGTTCGGCGAGCCCATGACGCCCGCCCGCTACGACCTCAAGCGCCGCATCGGTGTGGTGCCGCAGCAGGTGGCGGTGTTTGACGAGCTTACGGTGCGCGAGAACATCGACTATTTCTGCAGCCTTTACGTCAACGACCGCAAGCGCCGCCGCGCGCTGGTGGACGAGGCGATCGACTTTGTCGGGCTGGGCGACTTTACCAAGTTTCGCCCCGGCAAGCTCTCGGGCGGCCTGGCGCGTCGCCTCAACATCGCCTGCGGTATCGCGCACAAGCCCGAGCTCATCTTCTTTGACGAGCCCACGGTGGCGGTCGACCCGCAGAGCCGCAACGCCATCCTGGAGGGCATCTGCCGCCTGCGCGACGAGGGCGCCACGGTGGTGTATACCAGCCATTACATGGAGGAAGTCGAGCAGATTTGCAGCCGCATCATGATCATGGACGGCGGACGTGTGCTGGCGCAGGGCACCAATGACGAGCTCAAACGCATGATTCAAATGGGCGAGCGCGTGACTGTCGAGGTCAGCGCCGTAGAGACCGCCACGGTCGAGCGGCTGCGCGCCCTCGAGCACGTGCTTTCGGTTGAGTTGTCCGGCGGCGAGCTCGTCTGCACCTGCGAAGCGAGCCCGCACAATTTGGTCGACATCCTCGACACGCTGCGCGCCGCCGATGTGGAGCGAGCCGCCGACCCTCAACGACGTGTTCCTCGAGATCACCGGCCGCGAGCTGCGCGACTAGGGGACAGCCATGTTCAACACCATTATCATCACGGTCAAAACGCTGCTGCGCCGGCCGAGCACGTGGGTCTGGGGCGCCCTCTTTCCCATCGCGCTTTCCACGATGTTCATGTTTATGTTTGCGAACCTGAGCTCCGACGGCACGGTCGACCCGGTGCCGGTTGCCGTCGTGGCGGACAAGGTCTGGGACGCTTCGACCTTTAAGGATGTGGCGACGTCGCTTGCCAAGGAGGGCGACGACCAGCTGCTCGAGATCCACGAGCTCGACGACGCAGCCGATGCGAACCGTGCGCTCAAGGCCGGTGAGGTCGCGGGTATCTATACGGTCGACGCTGCGGGCACGCCCAAGCTCACACTGCTATCGAGCTACGACAGCTCGCGCGCATCATCGGTGCTCACCGATCGCAGCATCCTGGAGACGGTGGCAAGCTCGTATACACAAAATGCCGAGCTCATGTCCCAGATTGCCCAGGACAACCCGGCGGCGCTCGCCGACCCCGAGGCGGTTGCGCGCGCCCTGTCGCTCGAGGGCGGCACCCGCCGCGTAAGCCTGACACGCACCACACCCGACGGCACGGTCATCTACTATTACGCGCTCTTTGGCCTGGTCGCGATGATGTCTGCCGAGTTTGCCGCCTTGAGCGTCATCGACCTGCAGCCCAATCTGTCGGGTCTTGGCGCGCGTCGCTGCGTGGGCGGTCTTTCCAAAACGGCGTCGCTGGCCGGTATCTTTGTGGGCTCGTGGCTGGTCTCCTTTGCCTCGATGGCGATCGCGATCGGCTACGTGCGTCTGGTCGTGGGCGTCGACTTTGGCGGGCGCGAGGGGCTGTGTTTGGTGGGCGGCGCCGCTTCCGCGCTTGCCGCCACGGGCTTGGGACTCTTTGTGGGCACGCTTCCCGTTAAGGGCGGCAAGGCGTCCAAGTCTGGCATCCTCACGGGCTTTGCCACTACGTGCGCCCTGTTCGCCGGCCTCTACGGCGAGCCAGCGATGGCGCTTGCCGACGACGTCGCCCGCGCCTGCCCGGCTGAGTGCTGGCTCAACCCCGTCAAGCTTATCTGCGACATGTTCAACCGCCTGTATTTCTTTGAAGACTTGGGGCCTTTTGCCGTTCGCGCGGGCGCGCTGGTCCTCATGACGCTGGTGTTTGTTGCCGCCGCCACGCTGATTTTTGGAAGGAGCCGCTATGAGCACCTTTAAGACCGCGCTTCGCATGGCGCTGGCGCACCCGTTCTACCTGCTCATCTATACGGTGTTCATTTCGCTGATGGGCGTATTCATCGCGGCATCCGTGAGCTGGAACTCGTCGCAGCTCACCGAGTACAAGCCCTACGACGCCAACGTGATCGTGGTCGACCGCGATGGCAGTGATCTTTCACTTGCGCTCACCAAGCACCTAGGTTCGCGGTTTGACCTGGTCACGGGCGTCGGCGATGACACGTACGACCTTGCGGACGCGCTCTCCAAGAGCAACAGCGCCAAGGGCAGCGCCGACTGCGTGTTCTTTATCCCGGAGGGGTTCGAGGACGACCTGGTCGCGGCTGCCCGCGCGGGGGAGTCCCTGCCCAAGCTCGATGTGACCTACGGTGCCGGCACCATGGCGGCGGCGCTTTCGTCTGCCGAGGCTTCGCGCTGGATCTCGCTCGCGGGCGCTGCGGCGGCGCTTGAGCCCGCTGCTTCTAACGGCGACGTTGCCAAGGCTGCCGAACACGCGGCCACCGAGCGTGCCGAGGTCGAGATCGAGCAGGTCAAGGTCGACTCGACTGCCGCCGCCACGCTCGAGTCGTACTTCAACTTTGGCGCGTACGCGATCATCTCGTCGGTCATCGTGTCGGTGGGACTGGTGTTCTCGGGCATGAACGAGCCCGAGCGCGTGCGCCGCATGGAGGCCGGCCCGGTCTCCGAGCGCCAGCGCTCGCTTGCCGTGTTTGCGGCCGCCGCCGTGCTCACCGTCTGCATCTGGTTTGTGTCGAGCATGATGGGCGTCGTGGGCTTTGCCGGCGCGGTTGCCGAGGTCGGCGTGGGTCGTGTGTGCCTGGCGCTGTCGGCGACGTTTGCCCTGGCGTGCACGCCTCTGGCCGTTGGCTTTGCGCTGTCGAGCCTGGGTGCGCGCGAGGAGCTGCTTAACGGTGTGGGCAACCTGCTCGGCATGCTCATGACGTTTTTGGGCGGCGCTTGGATGCCGCTGTCGCTGATGGGCTCGGCCGTGCAGACGGTGGCGCACTTTGTGCCGACGTATTGGGTGAACGACGCGATTGGCAAGGCGCTCGCTTCGGATCTGACGTCCACCGTGTTGGGTGACATCGCCTGCGACCTGGGCGTCACGGCACTCTTTGCCGTGGCCATCGCCGCCGTAGGTCTCGCCCTCGCACGTACCAAATCCCGCGCCTAGCCACCTAGTCGTTTAAGAACGTCCCCAATGACTAGTCTGAAATAAATCCCGGGCCTCGCTCCAAAATAGTTCGCCAAGGTTTACTATTACGTTCATAAAGTAGTACTAGGCTAACAATGGGGGATACCATGGCAACGCAGGAAGCCTACGTCCAGGTTAAGGATCTCAAAAAGCACTACGGCGACGGTGATGCGCGCCTGACGGTACTCGATGGCATCGACACGTCCATCAACCGAGGCGAGATCTGCGTCATGCTGGGGCCCTCGGGCTCGGGCAAGTCGACGTTTCTTAACCTGATCGGCGGCCTGGAGGATGCCGACGCTGGCTCTATTTTGGTGGACGGCTGCGACCTCACGGTGCTCAAACCTACCGACCTGGGCGAGTATCGCCGCCGTGAGCTGGGCTTTGTCTTCCAGTTCTACAACCTGGTGCCCGATCTCACCATCAAGGAAAACATCGAGGTCACGGCGCACCTGTCCAAAAACCCGCTCAATGTCGACGATCTCCTGCGTTCGCTGGGCCTTTACGAGCACCGCAACAAGTTCCCGCGCCAGGTCTCGGGCGGCCAGCAGCAGCGCTGTGCCATCGGCCGCGCACTCGTCAAAAACCCGGGCCTGCTGCTGTGCGACGAGCCCACGGGCGCGCTCGACTATAAGACGTCCAAGGAAATCTTGCAGCTCATGGAGGATGTCAATCACGAGTACGGCTGCACCATCATCATCGTCACGCACAACGCCGCCATCGCGCGCATGGCCAATCGCGTGCTGCGCCTGCGCGACGGGCGCATCGTCGAGGATGAGCTCAACGAGTCGCCCGTCGCGGCCGCCGAGCTCGATTGGTAGACGGCGCCATGACACCTCTCGCAAAACGTCTCCCACGCGAGTTGCGCCGCAATATCGGCAAGTACCTGGGCATCTTTTTGCTTATGTGCGGAAGCATCGCCCTTACCTCGGGCTTTTTGCTCGCGGCCCACTCCATCGGTTGCCTTATCGACGACATGCGCGATGCGTACACGATTGAGGACGGCCGCGTGACCACCTCCTTCGAGGCCACCAAAGACCAGCTCAAGGCCGCCGAGGATGCAGCCGGCGACGTCGGCGGCGTCGCGCTCTACAAGAATTTCTCCATCGACGCCATGGTCAAAAAGACCGCCGGCGACGACGGCACCAAGCGCACGCTGCGCACCTATGCGCATCGCACCAAGGTCGATATCGCGTCCTACTGCGAAGGTAGGCGGCCTAAGGCGGACGACGAGGTGGCCATCGACCGCGTCTTCGCCACCAATAACAACCTGTCCGTGGGCGATAAAGTCGAGCTCGAGGGTCGCACCTACACCATCTGCGGCATCATGACTCAGCCCGATAGCCAGGCGCTGTTCCTCAACAACTCCGACTTTACGGTGAACACCATCACCTATGGCGTGGCCGAGGTCACCGACGCCGGCTTTGCCGCGCTCGAGGATGCCGGCGGCGCGCCTGCCTACACATACTCCTTTACCTTTACCGATCGCGACCTCCCCACCGCGGATCGCATCGATGCGGAGCAGGATATGGTCGAGGCGCTGACCGATGCCGATGCGCGCGTGGATGACCTCATCGACGCCGATTCCAACCAGGGCATTGGCTACGCGCGCGACGACGTAGACGGCGACTCCATGATGTGGACGACGTTGCTCGACATCATCATCGTGATCATGGCGTTCGTCTTTGTGGTCCTTACCGACGCCACCATCGAGGAGGAGAGCGCCATCATCGGCACGTTGCTCGCCAGCGGCGCGATGCTCAAAAACTGGTTCAGGCC